>JAAYAQ010000329.1 GCA_012719295.1 Candidatus Hydrogenedentota bacterium
GCGGAACCGCCCGGGGCGGATGCTGCGGGCGAGGAATCGGTGGAGTCATGATGGGCATGGAAACACAGGCCAGGTGGGGGGCGCATACGCGCGGCAGACGCGTGGGCGCGGCCCTGGTGGAGCTGGTCACCGCGCTGTTTATCGTGTCGTTCGGTATCTTCAGCGTATTGACGATGTATCACGTGGGGATGACGAATGCCCGCGCCATCCGGGAGCACGACTGGGTGATGAACGCCTTGCAGAACGAACTGGAGGGGCTTCGGGCAACGTCGTTCGCCGAGCTGCCGCCGGTGTGGGATGGCGAGTTCCGGGCCACAGCGCCGGATCTCGCGGAACTGGTCAATGCGCGGACGCATTTGACGATGGCCCCTCATCTGGAAGGACGTGCGGACCTGCTCGAGGTAACGGTCAGCATCCGCTGGTCGGGCGAACACGGGCGGACCATCGAAAAATCGCTGGTCACGCTGCTCGCCGAGAAGCCGGCGGGGGGGACCTGAGATGCCGCGGGCGACATCGCACGAGATTCGCGGTCCACGGCGCCGAACCAGCCAGTTGGGCGTCACCCTGGTGCACATGCTCGTTTACGTGACCGCGCTCGCCGTCGTGATCAATCTGGGCGCGACGCTGTTTGTGGCCGTGCTCCGGATGCACGATGCGGGGACTGCCGCGCTGGACGAGTCATTGGCGTTGCGCGCCATTGAGTCCGAACTTCGCGAGACGGTATCCGAGGGGATGTCGCTGCTCCCTGTCCTCGGCGAGTTCGCGACATCAGAATCCACGGCGGTGCTCGCCTTACCGCCGGACCTGCAAACCGGCGGCGCGCGGTACGCGGTGCTCCAGCGGCTGGCAGAAGACGACGGGTTTGTTGTTCGCAGGTTGGGTTTTCAGGAGTCTCCGGAGGGGCTGACCCTTACCTATATGAAGACGTACCGGCCCGTGTTTACCGCGCTCGGATTCGAGTATGGGGGGGACGTGGCGGCGGCGCGCTCGGTGGGACTGCGGTTTTCCCTGAAAGCGGAGGAGAATCCGCAACGCCCGCCCCGCGAGCACCATCTGCGCATCGCGTTGGGCGGGATTGGAGGTGCGATGTGATGGCCGGGGCGAAGTCACGATGCCGCGAGCGGGGGTTTGCCCTGGTGGTTGCGCTGGCCTATTTGCTCTTTCTGAGCCTGTTCGCGGCGGCGTTTCTGCGAACGGTGCGCCTGAACATGGCGGATGCGTTCAACGACGAGGCCCGGATCGAGGCGGCCGGCCTGGCCCAGGCGGGCGTCGAGAAGGCCATCGCCGAGCTTCGCCGCGCGCCGGACTACCGCGGGGAGGAAGATACGGCGCTGGGCAACGGCCGATTCACAGTCCGGGTCGAGCCCATGGCGGACGCCGGCAGATACCGCCTGACGGCGCGGGGCTACGGTGAAGCCCCGCAGCGCCGGTACGCGCATGCCGAACTCATCGTGGAATTTGCGTTTCACTCCGACGGGACCATCGCCGCGCTGCACCGGCGGGAGGTGCGGGCATGGTAAGACGTCGCGGGTTCACCCTGCTCGAACTGCTCGTGGTCATCGCCATTATCGGGATTCTGGCGGCCATTCTGCTGCCTGCGCTGGCGCGGGCGCGGGAAGCCGCCCGGCGCGCCTCTTGCCTGAACAATCTGTCGCAACTCGGCATCGCGCTGCAGCTCTATGCGAGGGAGAACGATGGGCAATTCCCCTGGAGCGGGGGCGGGGGCAATGCCGAGTGCATGCTGGCCCTTTTCGGCGATTATGTGACCTCGTGGATGACGTTCGTCTGTCCATCCGAATCGAAGCCGCCGGAATTTGAAGAGGGTCAGCGAGCGCCAACGGTTCCCACCACGGAACTCAACGGAGAAATGAGCTGCCGGGTAAGCTACGATTATTTCGGGGCGTATACCGATCAGCCGCTGGAATTGCCGCGGCCGCAACAGGGCATGCCGAAGATCCCTTTGATGTGGGATCTCGTCTACTTCGGCAATCCCGGCGAGGAGGCCTACGCGTATCTCGGCGGCCGCGAAGCCAATCCCGGAACAGAACCGGCATATGGCTTCGGTGTAGACATGACCAACCATGTTCCGGGGGGCGGCAATGTCCTGTGGATGGACGGATCCGTGACCTTCGTGATTATTCCGTCCTGGCCCGAGAGCGGCCTGCCCTCGCGTCCCGAGGGCATCAGTTACGTCCATCCCGTGGCCGCCAACTTCGCGCCTGTGAAGACCGGCGGCCCGTAATCCCGCCGAAGGCGGCGCCTGCCACAAACCGGCCGCCTTCGCCCGTGCGCGGGCGGGGTTACGGCCGGAAACGGATCGCGAACAGGTCGGCATCCTTCATGACAAACCGGAGCCGGACAGGCGCGCCCGAGAGCGCGCTGACGTCGGCGGCGCCGTTCCAGGTCACGATGCGGTCGACCTGGTCGCCGATGATCTCGTCGCATTCATCCTTCGTAAAGCCCGGGATCGGCGTTCCGTCGGGTTGCTGCAGTTCCGCCCAGAGGCTGCCGGCGGCCGAGGTGGCGAAATTGATCTCGAGCTCCTTCCCGGTGAACGTGAAGGGCCGGGTGATGAACTCGCCGCCGTCGTATCCCGCGTGCACCGAGGTGAATCCGTCGAGGCGCAGTTCGAGGCGCTGAAGGTACTGCGACGGCTGCGCGTAGTTGCGCTGGATGTAAAACGACATCGTTGCCGGGCCCGTGGGAATGATGCCGTAGCAGGTATAGTTGGTGCGCGAGGTCCAGTTTTCCAGGCCGAATCCCGGGCGCACGAAACTCTCCATGAACGTCCGGTCGTAGGCCGTGCCGCCGCGGCTGGTCATGAACACGGTGTCGGAGCAGTCGCCCACGTAGCCGCTGTGCGCGCCCATGCGGCCCGCCATCGCGTCGGGGATGACCTTGCGCCCCGGCATGAACCGGGCGGGGGTGGCCACGTAGATCTGGGGCGCGCGGAAATAAGGTTGCGTCTGGTTGGTGTAGAGGTGTTCCCTGTGCGTGTCGCCGAAGGTCATGGGCGTGGCCTCGGTCCAGTTCAGGAAGTCCGTCGAGGTGGTGCGGCTCACCGAGCGGACGCCATCCACGAAGATGCGGAAATAACAGAGGTAACACTGTTCCGCCGGGGACCAGAACACGAGGTTATGGGAATCGTAGGCGCCGCCGGTCAGGATGGGCGCCTCGCGCAGGTGTTCCCAGTGGATGCCGTCGGGCGACACGAAGGCATGGAGGCCGGTGGTCGAGGTGCCTGCCACCGCCTTGAAGCGCTGCGCGGGCAGGGCCTCGGGATTCGTGTCCAGAAACGGGGCGAAATTGTGCGAAAACGGCGCGTCATTGGCGATGATCACGTTGTTTTCGAGGGTGTCATGGACCCGGTGGAGCCCCAGATTGGGTTTCGCGAAATGCACGCCGTCGACGCTCAGGGCGACGCAGGTCACTTCGTTTTCGGAACCGTCGGCGGCCGCCACGGGCAATCCGCGGTAATACAGCAGGTAGCGTTCGCCGTCGTGAATGATCGTGTTGTAGCCGCAGAACGCGCCTTCCCAGGGCTTGTCGTAGTGCAGCACGGTTTCCCGTGTCACGGGCGGATGGAGCCGGAGCGCGGTGTTGTTCATCGAACCCACGAGATGGGTGTCGACGAACAATTCGCGGTTTGAACCGAGCGCGATCAGCTCGGAGGGTTGAGCGAACGCGACGCCCGCCAGAAGGAGCATGGAAAGCGCGAAGACAAGGCCGTTTCTCGACATGATTTCCCCTTTCGCATCAGGCGGCCTGGAACCGCACCGTGCCGCCATGTTTTCA
>JAAYAQ010000330.1 GCA_012719295.1 Candidatus Hydrogenedentota bacterium
GAGCCGAGCACCTGGGAGAGCTGCTCTTGGAATACGGCGAACGCGGTCGCGTTGGCGGGGGATTCGGCGGATTTGTCTTCGATGAAATCGCCGAAGTTGCTGTCGCCGTCGTCGCCGACGGGCGTCTCGAGGCTGATGGCTTCCTGGGCAATTTTGAGGATGCTGCGCACTTTGTCGGCCGACATGCCCATTTCCTCGGCGATTTCCTCGGCGGTGGGTTCGCGGCCGTAGGTCTGCACGAGTCGCCGGCTGGTACGGACGAGTTTGTTGATGGATTCGATCATGTGCACGGGGATGCGGATGGTGCGCGCCTGGTCGGCGATGGAGCGTGTGATGGCCTGGCGGATCCACCAGGTGGCGTAGGTGCTGAACTTGTAGCCGCGGCGGTACTCGAACTTGTCGACCGCTTTCATGAGGCCGATGTTGCCTTCCTGGATGAGGTCGAGGAACGACATGCCGCGGTTGGTGTATTTCTTGCCGATGCTGACCACGAGGCGCAGGTTGGCTTCCACCAGCTCCATCTTGGCTTTGTAGACCTTTTCTTCCTTGTCGCGAATGGTGTCGATGAGGACCGTGATCGCGTCGGCGCCGAGTTTGGCGTCGGATTCGATCTGGTCGATTTTGCGCTGGGCGAGCAGCAGGCGGCGTTCGGCATCGAAGATGAGGTCGCGGTCGACGCCGAGTTTCTTGGCGCTGGAGGGGGTCCGGCGGAGTTTGACGGCCATCTCATGGATCTGCGCCGACTCGAATCCGACTTCGCGTTCGATACGGTCGATTTCGTCGCGCGCGGAGGCGATGCGCCGCTTGAGGCTCTTGATCTTGCGGGCGATCTTCATCATCTCTTTGGTCTTGAGTTTGAGCACCCTGATGACGTCGATCTGGCGCTCGCGCGCGGTGGCAATTCTGGCTTCGATGTTCTGGATGCTTTTGCCGGAGAGGCTGGAGCGGCGGAGGCGTTTGTCCTGCTGCTCGATTTCGGCGTCAGCCTCAGCGATCTGCTCCATGAGTTTGGGCAGCTGGTTGATGACCTCATGCTGGTGTTTGGGGAGCTCGATGTCGGTGATCTGGGCAAAATCCAGTTTGCCGGCGAGGATGCGGGCGGCGATCATGCCCACTTCTTTCATGGTATAGGGGGTATGGTGCAGCACGTCGATGAGTTCGAGCTCGGCCTCCTCGATGCGTTTGGCAATGGCGACTTCCTGGTCCTTGGTCAGGAGGGGCACGCGGCCCATCTCGCGCAGGTACATGCGGACAGGGTCGTCGGCGCGTTCGAGGCGGGTCTGGGCGGCTTCGCGCCGCGCCTGGGCGCGCCGCAGTTGTTTTTCCCGCTGCTGCTGCTTTTTCTGCGACTCGGTATCGACGCGGAACTCGTCAACGATATCGATGTCCATGCCGCTGAGCATGACCATCATCTCGTCGATGTCCTCGGCTGTGGCGCCTTCGGGCATGACCTCGTTCAGGTCGTCGTAGGTGAGTTTGCCCTTCTTTTCCCTGGCCAGGTCCAGGGCTTTCTGTTTTCTGTTTCCGTCAAGTTTGGTCTGTTTCTTGCTGCTGCTGATAGGCATTGTGTGCTCAACTCCAAAACGCTTCAGCCGATTCCACGGTTGTCTGGGACTACTGAAAAATCTCAGGCGCTGCGGAAGCCTATGCGGCTCCGAGCTCCTGTATCCTCTTATCTATGCTTACCTTCTTCTGAAGCAATTCCATAACCTGCGTGCTGTCTTTTTCGCGCTCGGCCGCGCGGATGGCTTCCTGCAGTTTCGCCGATTCTTCCGCCAGGACATCGCGCTGGAGCCGGGCGAGTCGTTTTTCGACGAGGACCTCCGCGCGGACGCCATCGGGCGGGGTCTGGCTGGTCGCCGCCGTGTACAACTGGCGTGCGGTATCGTCCTCGAACTCGTGCACCGTTCCCGGATCGGGCGCATCGAGCGCCCGCGTAAGCGCTTCGAGAAACGGGGTTTGAGGCAGCATCAGGGTTTCCAGAGCCTGCCGGACCTTTTCGCGCAGGGCGGCGTCGTTCAGCATGGCCGCGAGGAAGTCGCAATCGTCGGCGTTGACCTTGGGGATTTCCGTCTCGTGGATCGCGGTACGCTGGGCCCGCTGTATCGTCTGGCGCGCGGTTCGCTGGTATTCGCTGCGGGTCTTCCATTCATCGATATGCAAGGCCTGCGCCATGCGTTTGAGGTATTCCTCGCGGCGCAGCTCGTCATCCAGATGGGTCAGTATGGCAAAGAGCTCCCGTGCTACCGAGGTTCGGCCTTCGATGGTTTCCAGGCGTCCATGGCTCATCTCGACGTAAAACGTGACAAAATCAGGCGCGGAGGCCACCCGCTGCGCAAACGCATCGGCGCCGTTGGCCTGAATGAAGTCATCGGGATCCTGACCGTCCGGCAACGAAAGCGCCCTGACGGTCAGCCCGGCTGCCGTAAGAATGCTAACACCCCGGATCGCCGCCTGAATTCCGGCGGTGTCGCCGTCGTAAACGATTACGACTTCAGGCACATAGCGCCGGAGAAGCCGGGCCTGGTCGATGGTCAGAGCGGTGCCGCAAGTGGCCACGACGTTTTCGATGCCCACATCAAACGGTCGAAGGAGGTCGAAATAACCTTCGACCAGAATGGCGCGTTTCTCTCGCCGCATGGTGTCGCGGGCTTCGTACAGGCCGTACAGCACGCGGCTCTTCTTGTACAGGTCGTTTTCGGGCGTATTGATGTACTTGGCCGGCGAGTCGCCGCTCAGATCCCGGCCGCCAAACGCGACCACGCGGCCGGAGGTGTCGCGAATCGGCACCATGAGCCGGTCGCGGAAGAAGTCGTAGCACGACCCGCGGTCGCTGCGACGGACCAGTCCGGACGCTTCCAGGAGGCGTTCATCGAAGCCCTTGAGCCGGGCGGCGTCCGTGAACGCGCTCCACGGCTCGCCCGCGTAGCCCAGGCCGAAGCGCTCGACGGTGGCGGGCGAGAGCTTGCGCGTGTTCAGATACCGCTGGCCCTTTCCGCCCTTGAGCGGGTCGCGGAGGGTCGCGGTGAAAAACGTCGCGGCAAAGGCATTCACCTCCAGGAGACGGGCACGGTGTTTGTCCTGTCCGCTTTCGTTCGCGGACATGGCCGGCAGGCGAATGCCGGCGTCGTCGGCGAGGCGTCGCAGGGCTTCGACAAAACTCAACCCGTCAAACTCGCAGAGAAACGAGATGGCATCGCCGCCCTTTCCGCAGCCGAAGCAGTGATAGGTCTGGCGGTCGCGGCTCACCGTGAACGACGGGGTCTTTTCGTGGTGAAACGGGCACAACGCGACAAACCGGCCTCCGCTGGCCGGTTTGAGTTCGATCGCACGGCTCACCACGTCCACAATTTCGGTGGCTCGCAGCACTTCGTTGATGATTTCTTTATTGTATGTGGCCAAGGGCTGAATGAGGGTGCGCTACGCGAAATCCTGGTTCGGCGACATCCGGAACAACGCAACACGCCATTCTCTTCACGGTACACGGCCCCGCACACCCCATTATTCCGGCCGAGACCCGCGAAA
>JAAYAQ010000331.1 GCA_012719295.1 Candidatus Hydrogenedentota bacterium
GAAGCCATACCGGATGCCTCGGTGGATGACGCGCTGCGGTCGGCCCTGGCGAACGCCGCGGGCGTTTTGCGCGTGGGCATCGTCAATACGCTGGGTGAACGGCGCGACCCAAAGGCCGTCCCCCTGCTTACCGAGATGCAGAACAGCGACGACGGCGTGTTGTCGAGAGCGGCCGCGGCGGCCCTCCGTAAGATCGCGCCGCCCGCGTAGGAACATATGCCAAACGTTCGCAAGGCAAGTTCACTCATCACCCCGGAGAATCCGATGGCGTCATCTTCACGGAATGCAGCTTCCAAGCGCAGAGTCATCACCCGGCGTAATTTCCTGGGCCGGACCGTTGTCGCGGCCGCCGCGCCGGTGATTATCCCCGCATCCGCACGGGGCGCGGACGGACACGTCGCCCCGAGCGAGCGCATTGCGTTGGGCCTGATCGGGCACGGCATGATGGGCCGGGGGCATCTTGGCCGCCTGCTGTCCGCGCCCGAGGTTGAGGTGCTCGCGCTGTGCGAGGTGGACCGGACGCGCCTCGACGCCGGTCTGGCGGCCGTGGCGGGCGCGTATGCCGAACGGATCGCCGGCGGCACGTATGGGGCGTGCGGCGCCTATACCGACTACCGGGAATTGCTGGCGCGCGACGACATCGACGGGGTGGTCATCGCCACGCCGGACCACTGGCACAGCCCGATGTCGATTCATGCCGCGGAGGCCGGTAAGGACGTCTACTGCGAGAAGCCCATTTCGATCACGATCGATGAAGGCCGCCAGCTCGTCCACGCCGTGCGGCGCCACGGCCGCGTGTTCCAGAACGGGAGCCAATACCGGACGAGCCCCAGCATCCGCCGGGCCTGCGATTTCATCCGCCAGGGCGGACTCGGCAACGTTACGGCGGCGTTCACCCTCTGGAACACCATGGAGCATTTCATCGGCGGGGGGCGTTTCCAGGCCTGCGCCGCGAGCGTGAATCCCGCCGTGACGGGGAAATACTACGCACCGCAGGATTATGCGCTGCCGGAAGAGCCCGTGCCGGACGGCCTGGACTGGGACCTCTGGTTGGGTCCCGCCCTGGCGCGCCCCTACAACAGCCTGTACCACACGAACCCCATGCCCGGGGTTGTTCCGTGGTCGTTCTGTGAGGATTTTGGCGTCGGCCCGTCCACCTGGTACCACTCGCACGCCGCCGATGTGCTGCAGTATGCGCTCGGATACGAGGAGAGCGGCCCGGTCGATCTGCTCCATCCGGGCAGCGGCGAATTTCCCACGCTTACCTGCCGCTACGCCAACGGGGTGCTGCTGCACCTGGTCGAAGGCTGGAGCCAGGTCAAGGACCTCTATCATGCCGTGCCGCAAGAGGCGCAGCTCGACGGGAGTTTCGGCGGCGTGGTGGTCGGCGAGCGGGGATGGCTCACGACCATGTCGGGGGGCAGCGGAGTCACGGGCGGTCCGGAAGAACTGATGGCCGAGTACCGTGATCCCCGCCACGATGTGGATCTGGGGGACAAGGATCACCACGGCAACTGGTTCGAGTGCATCAAGACGCGCGAGAAACCCCATTCACATGAGGAGATCGGGCATCGCGCGGCGTCACTGGGGCACCTGACGATCATCGCCTATAAGCTGGGCCGGTCGCTCCAATGGGATCCCGCGCGCGAAGTCTTCCCCGAGGATGCACAGGCCAACCGCATGCTGCGGCGCGCCCGGCGCGCCCCGTGGCACATCTGAAGACCGGATACTACCGCACTCTGCCAATCAATCGCAGCAGACCGTCGAGGATGGTCAGGGGATGGGGCGGACAGCCCGGCACGAACAGGTCGACGGGAAGCAGTTCGCCCACGCCCCGCACGACTTCGTCGTGGCCGGAGAACATCCCGCCGGAAATGGCGCATGCGCCGGCCGCGATGACCACGTTGGGTTCGGGAATGGCCTCGTACGTCTTCATCAGGGCGGTTTCCATGTTCCGTGTCACGGGACCGGTGACCAGTAAGCCATCCGCGTGCCGGGGCGACGCCACAAACTGAATGCCGAACCGGGCGAGGTCGTAGGAGATCGTGCTCAGCACATTGGTGTCGGCTTCGCAGGCGTTGCACCCGCCGGCGCTCACTTCACGCAGACGAAGCGACCTCCCCAGAAGCCGGCGCAGGCCGGGTTCCAGTGCGGCCGCGTGCGGAAAGGGCCCGGCGCCGTCGAGCACAAGGCCGTCCCGCTGCCGGACCGCCATGCGGTGTTCCCGGGAGAACGTCAGGGCGTGTTCCGGGCAGGCAGCGGCGCATTGGCCGCAGAAGAGGCACGTTCCCAGGTCAAGACGGGTCTTTCCCTCGCTGCGGGTGATCGCGCCCGTGGGACACGCGCCGCTGCATACCGTGCAATCCGCCGGGCATCTGGTCCCGTCGAACTGGGGCAGGCCACGGTACCGGCCGGACAGAGGCGGCGTCTCTTCGGGATACTTCAACGTGCGGTACCCTTGAGACAGGCGCGCGAGCAGTGCTCCGATCATGGCATGGATTCCTTGCTCACAGGTCAAACCCGCAGTAGGAAAGGTTGAAACTCTTGTTGCACAGGGGAAAATCGGAGATCTGCTGGCCCCGCAGCGCCAGGGCCAGGCCCATCCAGTTGTGAAACGACGGATCCACGACCTTGTACCGGGCGATCCGGCCATCCGCGCCCGTGATAATCGCGTGGCAGATCTCGCCGCGCCAGCCTTCCACGAGCGAAATCACCAGCGAATCGGCCACGGGCCGCCGGGCCGGCGCGGTGCAGGCCGAACCTTCAGACAGCTCTTCCAGACGTTGCCGGATGAAATGGGTGGACTGGCGGATCTCGCCCCGCCGGACCTGAGCGCGCGCGAAGACGTCGCCCGTGGGCCACGTGGTCAGGGGGATGCTCACAAAACGGTAGATGCCGGCGGGACGTTCAAACCGGACATCGCGCCCGACATTGCACGCGCGCGCGGCCACGCCGACCAGTCCCAGTTCCTGGCAGAGGGCGGGTGTCAGGGCCCCGGTCTCTTCAAACCGGGCCATTACCGACGGCGAGTTGAACAGCAGTTCGAGCGCCCCGTTCAGGTCGCGGCTGGTCCGATCCAGGCGGTCGAGCATTTGGCCGAGCAGGTCCGGCGTGAGATCCCAGGCCACCCCGCCCGGACGGAGCCAGCCCCGCCCGAACCGGTTTCCACACGCCAGGGCGGTGATGTTGAGCAGGTCGCCGCGCAGGCGTCCGCAGAAGGAGGCGGTGGGAAGGTAGCCGACATCTCCGGAAAGCGCACCGAGATCGCCCGCATGATTTGCGAGACGTTCCAGTTCGAGGGCGATGCCGCGGATTTCTTCGGCGCGAAACGAGACGGGGGTCCGGGTGAGCGCTTCCATTCCCTGGCAATACGCGAGCCCGTGTCCGATCGACGTGTCGCCGGCAAGCGCCTCCAGGTAGTGCATGATGCGGGGCGACGGCTCGCCCGTCAACCTGCGCTCGATGCCGCGATGCTGATACCCGAGCGAGATTTCCAGGTGCATCACATTTTCCCCGTGGCACTGGAATCGGAAATGGCCCGGCTCGATGATCCCGGCATGCACGGGCCCCACCGCCACCTCGTGCACCTCCTCGCCTTCTACCCGGTAAAACTCGGTCACGGAAGGTTCGATCGGTTCGCCGGGCCCGCGCCCCCACGCGTCGTGGCCCGCGCGCCAGCTACGGTGAAACCGCAGCGGTTTCAGCCAGGGATGCCCGTCGGGACGGATGCCCCACTGCTCGGCGATCTCGCGTTCGAACCAGGACGCCTGAGCGCAATCGGGCGTCAGCGCGGGGTACCGGTCCCCGGGGTCCGCGGCCAGCACCGTGAAACCGCCCGAGTCGGCGGTTCCCAGGACCGCATACAGCCGCACGCCGCTGCCACAGGGACTGCCGAACAGACTGACGAGCCGGCCGTTTTCCGCAACACGCCGTACAACGTGCTCCCGGAACAGAGCCAGGGACAGCACCGGGATCTCGCTCAAATGGACCGGGATGCAATTGAATGCCTGGGCGCCGCATGCCGTGTTCATGGTGCACCTCGCACAATGCGCGCGGCGTCGTCCAGCATGTGCCAGAGCGGGCCGGGAATCCAGAGCCCCAGCACGAGCAGGACGCCCAGGGAGACCAGAACCAGCGCCTTGTCGACGGCGCCCGCCTGTTCCGCGTGCGGTTGCATCACCGGGTCACCCCAGGCGATGGTGATGGCGCGCTGGAGCACGCCCACGAACACGATCCCCGCGGCGGCCAGGAACAGGCCCATGGTCCAGTAGGAACCGGAGCTCGCGGCCGCGCGAACGATGAGAAACTCGCTCAGGAATAC
>JAAYAQ010000332.1 GCA_012719295.1 Candidatus Hydrogenedentota bacterium
AAACGAGCGCCTGGACCCGGAGGCCATCATCGGCGCGCTTCGCGCGAGCGGTCTGCGCGGCAGGGGCGGCGCGGGGTTTCCGACGGCGCGGAAATGGGACGCCGTGCGCGGGGCGGCGGGCGAACGCAAGTACGTGATCTGTAACGGCGACGAAGGCGATCCGGGCGCATTCATGGACCGCATGATCCTGGAATCGTACCCGTTCCGGGTCATTGAAGGGATGATCATCGCGTCGATTGCCGTTGGCGCGCACGAGGGGTTCCTGTACATCCGCGCGGAGTATCCGCTGGCCATCGCGCGGATCGAGGAAGCGCTTCGCATCTGTGAGGCGGCCGGATATCTTGGCGACGACATCCGCGGCAGCGGGCATGCGTTCCGGTTGCGTGTCGTCGAAGGCGCGGGCGCGTTCGTCTGCGGCGAAGAGACGGCCCTGCTGGCGGCGATGGAGGGGCGTCGCGCGACACCGAGCATTAGGCCGCCCTACCCGGCGGTGGAAGGCCTGCATGGCTCCCCCACGCTGGTGAACAACACAGAGACGTTCGCGCTGGTGCCGTGGATCCTCCGGCATGGCGCGGCCGCGTTCGCGGCCTTTGGCACCGCGCAGAGCCGGGGCACCAAGGTGTTCTCGCTGGCGGGCAAGGTGAGCCGGGGCGGCCTCATCGAGGTGCCCATGGGCACGACCATCCGCGAGATCGTGGAAGATATCGGCGGCGGGGTCCAGGGTGGGAAACAGTTCAAGGCCGTGCAGGTGGGCGGCCCGTCCGGCGGATGCATTCCCGCCGCGCTCATCGATACCCCGGTGGATTATGAGGCGTTGACGGCGGCGGGCGCCATGATGGGGTCCGGGGGACTGGTTGTTCTCGACGAGACCGACTGCATGGTCGAGATGACGCGGTACTTTCTGTCGTTTACGCAACTGGAATCCTGCGGAAAATGCACGCCGTGCCGGGTGGGCACGAAGCGCATGCTCGAGATCGTCGAACGCCTGTGCGAGGGGAAGGCCGAGCCCGGCGACCTGGCCGAACTCGAGACGCTCGCGCGCGTCGTTAAAGAGAACAGCCTGTGCGGGCTGGGCAAGACCGCCCCGAATCCCGTCCTGACCACGATGCGGTACTTCCGGGAAGAGTTCGAGGCGCACGCGGAGGGGCGGTGTCCCGCGGGCAAGTGCAAGCGCCTGATCACCTATTCGATCACCGGGGATTGCATCGGGTGCACCAAATGCGCCGTCAACTGCCCCTCGGGCGCCATTGCGTTTCGGCCCTATGAACAACACGAAATCGATCCGGCCAAATGCACCCGGTGTAACGGTTGCGCTGAGATTTGCCCGGTCGATGCGGTCAAGGTGGAATGAACCGATGGCGCGATTGATCATAGACGGCACGACCGTGGACGCCCCGCCGGGGGCGACGGTCCTGGAGGCGGCCGCCCTCGCCGGGATCGACCTTCCCGCGCTGTGCCATGTGCCCGGTCTGCGCCCGCAGACCTCGTGCATGCTCTGCGTTGTCGAGGACAAGCGGTCCGGAAAGACCTTTCCGTCCTGTTCGACCCGGGCCGAGGACGGGATGCTTATTGAGACCGGTACCGAGGCGCTTCGTGCCGCGCGCAAGGAAGTCCTTCAACTGCTGTTGAGCGAGCACGTGGGCGATTGCGAAGCCCCCTGCCGGCGCATCTGCCCCGCGGCGCTCGAAGTGCCACTGATGATGCGCACGGTGGCGGCGGGCGACCAGGATGCCGCGGCCCGGCTGGCGAAGGCGGCGCTTATCCTGCCCGAAACCCTGGGCTGGGTGTGCAATGCGCCGTGTGAACGCGGGTGCCATCGGGGGAGTTTCGACGAGCCCTTGCTTATTAAGGAGATGCACCGGCGCCTGGCGCACGAGGTCCCGGATCCGCGCAGCATGACGCCCGCGGTGGCCCCGTCCAGCGGGAAACGCGTAGCCGTCGTTGGAGGCGGCGTGGCCGGGCTGGCCGCGGCCTGGACGCTCGCCATCCGGGGGCACGCGTGCACGTTGTACGAACGCGAGGCGCGTTGCGGCGGGCCCTTGCGCGAGCTCGACGAGGCCCAGTTGCCCCCAGCCGTGCTTGATGCCGAAGTGCAGTCCATCATTGGCCTGGGCGTTGAATTGCGCACCCAATGCCAAGTCGGCCGGGACATCGCCATGGAGCAATTGCTGGGGACCTTCGATGCGGTGCTGCTCGCCTGCCAGGACGATGACCTGGACGATGCGGAAGACGAAGAGCACGTGTTCGCCGCGATTGAGTTTCCGATGGCCGTCAACGCCGTTGCCGAGGGGAAGGACGTGGCGGACGAGGTGGATCGCTTTCTGCGCGGCCTGCCGCCCATGCCGCGCCGGAAGCGGTTTGACTGCCGCCTTGTCGAGGTGCGGGAACCGGAAAAAGCCGCGTTTGCGGCGCATCGTATGGACCCCGCTACCCGGGGGCAGAGTCGCCAGCGGGACGCCATCCAGGCCGAGGCGAAACGCTGCCTGCATTGCGACTGCCTGAAACTGGAGTCCTGCAAGCTGCGGCGTTATGCGACCGAATACGGCGCACAACAGTTCGCCTACCGGGATGTGAACCGTCCTTCGGTCGAGACGGCGCTGGTCGCTGGCCCGGTCCTGTTTGAAGCGGGGAAGTGCATTCGTTGCGGTCTCTGCGTTGAGATCACGGCGGTTCGCGGTGAACCCTGGGGGATGGCGTTCGTGCAGCGCGGGTTTGACGCGCGGGTTCGTCCGGCCCTGGGGCATTCGCTGGAGGAAGCGTTAACCAAAACCGCGCGGGAATGCGTCGAGGCGTGTCCCACGGCGGCCTTTGCATGGCGTGACCGAGAGGAGCGGGAGTCATGAAAGTCGTACAACTGATTCCGGGCACCGGCGGCACGTTCTACTGCCAGAACTGCATGCGCGACGGCGCGTTGATGCGCGCCTTGCGCGGACGCGGCGTTGACGTGACGCTTGTGCCGATGTACCTGCCGCTGACGGTCGACGCAGAAGGCCTGGAGAAGCACGCGCCGGTGTTTTTCGGCGGCATCAACGTGTATTTGCAGCAGAAGTTCAGACTGTTCCGCAAAACGCCGCGCTGGTTTGACCGGTTATTCGACTCCCGCTGGATGCTGAAACAGGCGGCCGCACGCGAGGGCTCGACAAGCGCCGCGACGCTGGGCCCGATGACGCTGTCCATGCTGCAGGGACGTCTCGGTAACCAGCGCAAGGAAATCGACCGGTTGACCGAATGGCTCCAGGGCCACGAGAAGCCGGACCTGATTCATGCGTCGAATTCGCTGCTGCTCGGGGTCGCGACGGAGTTGAAGCGCGCGTTGAAGGTTCCCCTGGTGTGCACGCTTCAGGACGAGCACACGTGGCTCGACGTCATTCCCGAACCCCACGGCACCCAATGCTGGAAGACCATGTCGGAGCGCGGCCGCGAAGTGGATGCATTCATTGCGGTGAGCGACTGGTACGCCGGGGTGATGGCCGGCCGCATGGGCATCCCGCGCGACCGGCTGGCCGTAGCGCCGGTGGGCATCGAATTCGGCGATATGGAACCCGTGCCTGCGCCCGTGGAGCCGCCCGCGATCGGGTATCTCTCCCGCATGAGCGAAAGCCTGGGTCTTGGAACGCTGGTGGACGCGTTTATCGAGTTGAAAGAAGCGGGGACCATTCCCAACCTCAAGCTGCGCGTTACCGGAGGCCAGACCGCGGAAGACGCCCGCTTTCTCGAACGGGTACAGTCCGCATTACGGCGTCGAAACCTGCAGGACGACGTCGAGTTCATCGAGCAGTTCGACCGGGCGTCGCGCCATGCGTTTCTCCGTTCGCTGTCCGTGGTCTCGGTGCCGGTTCCGGGCGGCGAGGCGTTTGGCACGTTCATGATCGAGGCCCTGGCATGCGGAGTGCCCGTTGTGCAGCCGGCCGAGGGCGCGTTTCCCGAGATCATCGAAAAGACCGGCGGGGGCATCCTGTACGACCCGAGCGCACCCAACGGTCTGAAGAACGCGCTCGAAACGCTTCTGCGCGACCGGACCCGCGCCCACGAACTGGGCCGTCGCGGGCGCGAAGCGGTGCTCGCCCAATACAGTGTCGAGAAGACCATGGAGAACGTTCTGGCCGTCTACAAATCGCTGGTGACCTCATGAGAGACCGTATCCAACTTCTGTTGATCGGCCTGTTGTTGCCGTTCCTGTGCGTGACCGGCTGTGGAAGAGATGCCTCCGCGCCGCCGGAAGCGGACACGCCCGAACCGGAGGCAGAGACAATGGCGGCGCCGGAAAAGAAGGCGGAAATCTCCTGGAACACGTATCATGGCGCGTTCTCGCTCAGCGGAGTCGCCGACACCTCGTTGCCGGACGAATTGACTCCGGCCTGGCGGTTTCTTGCGGGGGCGCCCGTGATCACCACGCCGGTGGCGGGAGGAGGACGCGTCTATTTCGTCAACACCCAGGGCGCGATCTTCGCGGTGGACGACGCAGGCGCGGAGATCTGGTCAACAACGATTCCGCGCGAAGCCGTGGACCAGTGGTCGCCAACGCAGCATCAGATCGACGCCCCCCTGACGTATTTCCGGGAAACCCTGCTCGCGGGTTCGCTGGACGGCATCCTGTTTGCCCTCGACGCAGTGACGGGCGCGGTAAAATGGCAGGCGGACCTGGACGGCACGATTCTCGGGGCGGCGAACATCGCCCTGGTCACTCCCAACGAGGGCGGGGCGCCCGCGGCGAGGGTGTATGTTATCGAGCAGGGCAGCGGCGTGCTTCATTGCCTGGATTTCGAGACCGGGCACGCGGTCTGGCAGTCAACCGGCGTCGAACGGTGCGACGGTTCACCGGGCATTGGCGGGGGGACGGTGGTGTTTGGCAGTTGCGCGGCGACCTTGCATGTCTTTTCGGCCCAGACCGGTGAGCGGCTGCGCGATATCGCTGTGGGCGACGAATCGCAGGTGGCCGGCGGGGTGGCGGTTCTCGGGGAGGAAGTGTATTCGGGGAGCCGCAGCGGCCTGGTGCTCCGGGCGGCGACGTCGACGGGCGCCATCGTCTGGCGCAACACCGATTGTGCGGCCGAAGTGTTCACCACCCCCGCCGTGAATGATCAAAGGATCATCTTCGGATGTGCCGGCGGCGACATCCACGCCCTGAAGCGGGAGTCCGGCGAGCCGGTGTGGACCGTGCAGACGGGCGGCGCGGCGACTTCTCCCGTGATCGCCGGGGATAAGGTGGTCGCCGGTTCGAGAGGCACGCTTCTTGTGCTGCGGCTTGACGACGGACAGAAGCTGTGGTCCCATGATGTCAGTGACGAAATCACTGCGCCGGCCGTTGCTGGCGGTCTGGTGATTGTGGGATGCGACGACGGAACCGTGGCCGCGTTCCGGTAGGCGGCGGTCGGGAGGCGTCTGTAGATGAGTGAGCCAGCGGTCCTGCTTGACGTGCGCGACGTTACAAAATCCTATGCCGCGTCCCCGGTCGCGCTGGAGGTGTTGACGGGGGTCAGCCTGCGCCTGAGGCAGGGGGAGTCGGTCGCCGTGGTGGGGCCGTCGGGCTGCGGTAAGAGCACGCTGCTAAACCTGATTGGGGCGCTGGATAGGCCCAGCAGCGGTTCGATCTGGTTTGAGGGGCGCGATCTGGGCAAACTGAACCCCGCGGAACTGGCGCGGTTCCGAAATGCTTCCGTGGGGTTTGTGTTCCAGTCTCATCATCTCCTGCCCCAGTGCACGGCGGTCGAGAACGTGCTGGTCCCGGCGCTCGTGAATGGCGGCGCGCGCGACCGTAGGGTCCGTGCGCTCGAATTGCTGGAACGCGTGGGGCTTGGCGAACGCGCCGGCTACCGGCCCGGACAACTCTCCGGCGGCGAGCGCCAGCGCGTCGCCGTGGTGCGGGCCCTGATCAACCGGCCGCGCCTGCTGCTGGCCGACGAGCCGACGGGCGCCCTGAATGAAGAAGGCGCGTCGAACCTCGTCGCGCTTCTGCTCGAACTCAGCCGCGAAGAAGACATGACGCTCCTGGTGGTCACGCATGCCAGGCAGGTCGCGGCCCAGATGGACCGGATCCTGGAACTGCGCGCCGGGCGGCTCGAACCGGGAGCGGCGGCGCCATGAGCATGCTGAGGCTGGTGTGGAACAGCCTCCGGTTCCACTGGCGGATGCATGCGGGCGCCGCCGGAGGCACGGCGCTGGCCGCCGCAATCCTCACCGGCGCGCTTCTGGTGGGAGACAGCGCCGAGTATTCCCTTCGGACGTATGCGCTCGCGCGTCTCGGGTCGGTTCATTTCGCCGTCGAGTCGCGCGGCGGGTTCTTTTCGGAAGCTTTTGTCGCGGACCTGCGCGGCCAGTTGCCGGCTCGCGCGGTTCCCGTGCTCACGGTGCGCGGCATGGCCCTGGCGGGGGATGGGAGCAGCACTCGACAGATCAACCAGGTAAACGTAGTCGCCGTCCCGCCGGAATTCGGCGCGTTTGCTCCGAATGCCGCCGCGTCGCCGGGGGAATACGAGACCGCCCTGAACGAACGCCTGGCAGAGGCCCTGGGCGTCCGGGCCGGGGACCGTGTGGCGCTGCGCATCACAAAGCCGGGTCTCCTGCCGCGCGATGCTCCGCTTTCCTCGCGCGCCGGGGATGCTTCGGTGCGGGCGCTCTGCACGGTCAGCGCGATCCTGCCCGATACCGGTCTGGGCCGTTTCAGTCTCAGCCCGGCGCAGACCGCGCCGTACAATGCGTTTGTTGATCTTCGCTGGCTCCAGGCCCAACTCGGCCTTGAGGGACGAGTCAACCTGGCGCTCGTGGGGGAAGGGGTGGAGCAGGCCGCACTGGAAAACGCGATGAAGACGCTCTGGCGTCCGGACCATGTGGGCCTCGCGTTGCGAACGCATCCCGGCGGAACCATTCAACTGGAGACGGACCGGGTTTATCTGCGCAGGGCGGTTGCCAAAGCCGCTCTTGCTCTGCCGGGCGCCCGCGGCACGCTTTCGTACCTCGTGAACTCCATCTCCCGGGGCGCGCGGTCGACCCCGTATTCGTTCGCCACGGCCGGTGCGGCGCCGCAGGACATGCGCGACGACCAGGTGGCGATCAACCGCTGGCTTGCGGACACGCTGGACGCGGAACCGGGCGACGAGGTCGAGGTGCGGTACTTTGAATTCACCCCGTCAAACGAGTTCGTCGAAAAATCCCGCGTCTTCACGGTGCACAGCATCGTTGAAATGGCGGGCCTGGAGGCCGAGCGCGAGCTGATGCCCCGGTTTCCGGGATTGACCGACGTCGAACGGTGCGAGGACTGGGACATCGGCATGCCGCTCGACGACGAGCGGCTCAGCGATGAGGCAAACGAGGCCTATTGGGACGAATTCGGGCCCACGCCCAAGCTCTTCTGTACGCTTGCCGC
>JAAYAQ010000333.1 GCA_012719295.1 Candidatus Hydrogenedentota bacterium
AGGTTGCGCGCGATGGTATTCACATCGTGGTCTTCGGGAAGACGTTCCAGCTCGGGATAGCGTTCCAGGTACAGTTGGGGCTCGATCTCGGGCGATTCCATGGCCTTGGCCACGAACTCCCGCCAGCGTCCATCCCCCCACGCCGAAAAACTGACCGCCGCCATGCACTCAACGAACACGTTGTTGTCGACCAGGTTGTCCTTGCCGCCGTGGATCTGCACACCGCCGAATCCGAGTTTGCCCGCGGAAGCCCGGTGAAACACGTTGCCGTAGATGCGCGTGCCCGAGATCGCGTCGTCGAGGCGGATGCCCGCCTGCCCGCACGCGGGCGCTTCGGCCGGATTCGCCTGGTTGCCGATGTGATGCCAGTAATTGTAGCGGTAGATGTTGCCGCGGTAGGTCGCGTTGCCCCACATGTCGGCGCCGCCCTGGTCGTCCGACTCCTGCACCACGTGATGAATCTCGTTCAGCTCGATGAGGTGGTCGTTGCCGCCGACCCGCAACGCGCTGCTGGCAATGTTGTGAAGAGAATTGCGGGCGACGCGGTTGCCCACTCCCGTCAGCAGAACCGCCGGCGTATAGGTGTGGTCAATACGCGACAGTTCGTATATCTCGCAATTCTCGACGAGGTGGTTTCCGGGCGTCAGGGTCTTGCGGTCGCCGCCGGAGACGAGCAACCCGCCCCGGCCCATCGAGTACACATCGCACCCCAGCAGGGTGTGTGAATTCCCGCCTGCCACGACGATGCCGTCGCCGCCGCCGCGCCGCACGGTGCACCCGGCGATTAGACACTGGCTTCCGCCGCGAATCTCGACCCCGTTCGCGCCGCCCAGTTCCCATACCAGCCCCCTGAACGAGGTATGCGACACGTTGTCGGCCTGCACAAACGGGAAGTCGATGACCGAAAGCTCGACGGCCGCTTCCGACAGGTCGGCTGGCGGATAGAAATAGAGGATGCCCGCGGCGCGATCCAGATACCACTCCCCGGGCATGTCGATTTCGCTCAACAGATTGAGGGCGTAGTACGGCGCGCCCGCACGGTAGCCGTAGCCGGCATAGGGCTCTTCAAGCACGAATTCGCGTTTCTCGGTATCGATGGACGCCACGCGTTCGTACGAATCCGCCCAGCCGAAAAACCAGTAGCCGTAGAGCAGAACCGCCGGTTCGTCCTTCCACCGCGCGGGGCGCTCGCCCTCGTAGATCAGGCGTCCGGTTTTGCTGCCCTCCAACCCGTGAATCGTATGGCCGTCCTTCACGGGAACGTCGACGACCTGAACAAACCCTTCGTTGGGCCAGCGGGCCAGGGTCATCGGCTCACCATTGAAGAAGAGTTCCATGACGGGGTGGGTTGTGAAGCCCAGCCCGCTGTTATATCCGCCCAGGCGTAGCGGTTTCAGTTCGCCGATGCCGTATCGAGCGAGGTCAACCTGCACCAGCTTGCCGCGTGCTTCCTCGGGCAATCGTGCCAGAACCGACTCATCGGCCACCGGCTCGAACCCTTCAATGCGAATCCCCCCGCTGAACACCGGTGTTTCATTTTCCGCGGCCTCGTAGCGGATCGGGGCCGATGCTTCGCCCGAATCTTCCGCAGTCAACGCAAACGTCTGGCGCACCTGGTAGCGGCCGCCGTGCACGACCACGCTCGCGCCGCCCGGGGTCAGACGGCCTTCCTTCTTGAGGGCACGCAAGGCATCCCGCGCCCGTTCCAGCGTCGCAAACGGCGCGCCGGCCGTCCCGGCGGCCTCGTCGGAGCCGTCCGGAGTCACGTGCACCACCACCGCCGGCTCGGGCCAGGCGGGAAGTTGCGCGCGCCCGGCCACCGGCGGCAACTCGCCACCGACCACGGCGGCCAGCGCCGGAATCGCCAGCCAGGACACACCCACGGCAATTGAGACCATTGAAAGACACCATTTCATGCG
>JAAYAQ010000334.1 GCA_012719295.1 Candidatus Hydrogenedentota bacterium
CATTGAGTCCCGTCAGGGACGAAAGACAACGGGATGGACGCCGCCTACGCATTGAGTCCCGTCAGGGACGAAAGACAACGGGATGGACGCCGCCTACGCATTGAGTCCCGTCAGGGACGGCAGATAATAGCCCACCACTTCAGTGGTGGGAACCCCGCCTCCCCTCAACCACGAGTCCCGTAGGGACGGCAGAAAACAGCGCCACCGGGATTCTGCGGCAATAACTACATTCGGCGCTGCGCCAGGGCCGACAGCGCCTTCGCCCGCGTTGCTCCGTTTACCGCTCGAACCGGCAGACGGTCTCGACGTGCCAGGTGTTGGGGAACATGTCGACGACGACCGTCCGCGCGATACGCCACCCGGCGCTGCACAGCACCGCGGCGTCGCGGGCCAGCGTGGCCGCGTCGCACGAGACGTACACGATGGCCTCCGCGCGGGTCTTCGCCAGGCGCGCTGCGATGGCCTTCGCCCCGGACCGCGGCGGATCGAGGAGGATGGCGCCCCCCTCGCGCTGATCCATGGCGTGCAGGAACTCGTCTTCGCCGCCCACCTCGTAAGTCCCGGGGCCCACGGCGTCCGCGCTGGTCACGGCGGCGCGGTCGCGGTCGATGCCCAGCACCTCGATACCCTCGTGCGCCCAGCCGAGCGAAAGGTTGCCGCTTCCGCAATAGAGGTCGAGCAGGCTGGCGGGGCGGCCCACGAGTGAATGCACGACTTCGAACAAGACCCGGTTCAGCAACAGGCTCGACTGAGAAAACGCCCCGTTCACGATCGGCACCCCGTCGAACATGAATCCGTGCCGCGCATCGTGTTCGCGCCCGCAATCGTACTGTTCAAACGCCTCCTGCAACGACGGGCAGGGCTGACGCGTCCATACCAGCACGTCCTCGCCTTCGGGGTTCACGGTCACGTCGACGGATTGACCGGGCCGCGCCGCGCGTATCCGGTCGAGGGCGGCATTGAGTTTTTCGTGGCACAGCGGGCACGACGCAATGTCTACCACGGTGTGCGAACCGCGTTCATAGAAACCGGCGGCCCCGTCGTGTTCGTGAAACTCGGCGCGCGTGCGGTAGCCGAGGTACAGGTCCGGCGCATCGGCCCATTCGGGGTCGATCGCGAGACGGCCGATGCGCTGGAAACAATCGCGCACGATCTGGCACTTCCACTCGGCCTGGGCGGGGTACTCAAAGCCCAGCCACTGGCATCCGCCGCAGCGTCCGAAGACCGGGCAGGGCGTCTCGACCCGGTGGGGCGACGGCTGGACGATCTCCGTGATGGCCGCCCACAGCACGCCCCGGCTCCGGCGCACGACGTCGATGCGCACCACGTCGCCGGGAAGGGCATACTCGACGAAACAGACCTGGCCTGCCACGCGGCCCACGCCATAGCCGCCATGGGCCATGCCGGTAATCTCTACATTGGAGTTCATGATGTTTTCGGGAGTGTCTTTCGTGGTTGGCGACGTTCGGGACGTCACACCCTGGTGGCTTTCGCGGCCTGTTCGGAGAAGTCGATGACAATGCGCGGCGTCTGTGCCTGGAATATGCGGCATTTCACCCCGGCCATGTCGAACATCCGCCGCGCGGCCCGGTTGCTGTCCGTGTCGCGGTACTTGTCCGAGAGGAAGATGATCTCGCGGATGCCGCTCTGGATGACCAGTTTCGCGCACTCGTTGCACGGAAACAGGGTGACGTAGAGCCGGCAGCCCGAGGTGTCCGCGATGTTCGTATTCAGGATGGCGTTCAATTCAGCGTGGCACACGTAGGGGTATTTGGTGTCGAGCGCACTGGCGGCCTCGCGGGCCCACGGGAGCTCATCGTCGCTGCAGCCAATCGGAAACCCGTTGTAGCCGATGCCGACGATTTTGTTGTTGCCGTCCACGATGCACGCGCCCACCTGCGAATTGGGGTCTTTGCTCCGTTGGGCCGACAGAATGGCCAGGCCCATGAAATAATCGTCCCAATTCAGATAATCCCTGCGCTTTTCCGTCATCTCCGGCTCCCCTGTGGTCGTCGTCCGCGCCGTTCCGCAGCGGCGGAAGGCGAGTATAGCACAGCCGGCGGGGCAGCCGTTTATTGACCCTCCCGGCGGCATTATGCTAAGATTGCGTTTCAAACAGGGCGACTAGCTCAGGTGGTTAGAGCGCCGTCTTCACACGGCGGAGGTCACTGGTTCGAGCCCAGTGTCGCCCACCATCAGCGATCCGGCGCCGGGTGGCCGCGTGCCCCCGGCGCCGGTTTTTTGTGTCCGGTTCGCCTGCGGCGCCGGGGCTTAGCGCTGCGGCGGCCACGACGCGCGGTCGGGGCTTTCGTAGAGGCCGATCTTTTCGATGGGAATCGGCTGGAACCCGAGCGCAAACGCGGGGGAATCGTCCTTCAACCGGAAATCCCGGTTCGCGGCGTCGACAAAATGCGGGTCCACCTGGATCAGGTTGTTTTCGAGCAGGACGTACTTCTCCGCGTCGTCCTGCATGCCGTCCCATTCGCCGCCCCAGCAGATATTGCGGGCGATGACATTGCCTTCGGGAGCCTTGGGCTCCTTGTCGAGAATGGTGATGAGCGCGGGGTACCGTTCACTGTAGGGCGGATTCTTGTACGCGATGCCGGAGAGGGTTCCTTTTTCGGCGGCCTCCTGGATCCAGCCGTCGGCGTGGCCGTGGGCCCAGCCCAGCGCCCGCGCGTCGAGGTGCATGGCCGGGTTACAGTCCACAAAAATGTTGTTGGCCACCGTGCAGTCGCGTCCGCCGCCAATGAACGCGGCCCGCGTGACGTTGCAGAACACGTTGCCGATCAGGTCGGCCGACGAGAACATGTCGTCGAGATACATGCCCACGCAGCCCCGGTTTTCGAAACCGGTGATGTCGTGCAGGTAATTGTGGCGCAGCAGATTGCCCCGCATGGTCCAGTCGCGGCCGGTATAGATGGCGCCCGCGTCGTTGGACTCGAAACAGACGTTGTAGATCTCGTTGAACTCGATGAGGTGGTCGTTGCCTCCGAATCCCATGGCCATGTGGGGGGCGTCGTGGATCAGGTTGTGGGCCGCGCGATTGCCCACGCCGCTCAGGTGGATGCCCGTGTGATACATCCGGTACCACCGCGCATAGTGGTGGATGTGGTTGTTTTCCGCGAAATGGCCGGCGGGGGTGAGGGTGCTGCGATCGCCGCCGCTGAGCGCGATGCCTCCGCCCGCCATCTGGTAGATGTCGCACCCGGTCACGCCGTGATTCGTGCCGCCGCTGATGCTCACCGCGCCCGCGCCGCCGTTGCGAAACACGCACGCCGTCACGCGGTTGACCGCGCCGTCGTGAATGGCCAGCATGGTCGAGCGGCACGCTTCAAAGGTGAACCCGCGGAAGGTCACAAACGAGGCGTTCTTGCAGGACACGATGCTGGGAATGACCGACACCACGGTGGTGGCGCTGTCGATGGGCGCGGGCGGCCAGAAGTAGAGCATGCCGCTCTCGCGGTTGACGTGCCACTCGCCGGGGGCATCGAGCTCGCAGAGCATGTTGAATGCGTAATACCATTGGCCTTTCCGGTACCCGTAGTTGTGGGCGGGTTCGGCCAGCTCGATGATGCGGTTTTGCGTGTCAATGGCCTGAATGGGCTTGCGCTCGTCCGACCAGTCCCAGAACCAGTACCCGTGGAGCCAGGGGTCCTCTTCCTGGAGCCAGCGCGCGGGCCGATCGCCGTCGTACACGAACTTGCCGGTCTTGCTGCCCGGGATGCCGTGGATCTGGTGGCCGTCCTCGACCACGAGCTCCTGAATGCGGACGAATCCTTCGTTGGGCCAGCGCGAAACCGTCATGGGCGTGTTGTCGTAAAACAGTTCGAGACCCCCGCCGTTGGGGTTGCCGAAATCCGTAATGCCGAGCGCCTTCAGGTCGGCCTGGAGCACCTGGCCGCGGGCAGGCTCGTCAAGCCGGTCGAGGATGGCCTGATCCGTGACCGGCTGGAAGTTGTTCACCACCCTGCCGCCCACGAGCCGCACCTCGGCCCCGTCGGCCGCCCGGTACACAATGCGGTTCGCGGCCGTGCCCGAATCCTCCGCCGCCAGATCAAAGGGCGCGTCCAGCGTGTAGATGCCGCCCGCGACCACGACCTCGATGCCGCCCACAGGCAGCTCGCCCTGGGCCTTGACAGCGCGGATGGCGTCCCGGGCCCGCTGCAACGTTGCAAACGGGCCGTCGCTGCTTTCGGCGTTCGGCGCGGCCAGCTTTCCCGACCAGGCGTCGTTCCCGTTGGTGGCCACGTAGAACGGTTCAGCGCCGAACACGAAGCCCGCCGCCGCCAGCATGATCATGATCCCCGTCGTGTATCGCATTCCGGCTCTCCTTGCATCGTTGGTTGCGCCCCCTGAGCTCGCTGCATTATGGCGCGGCTCGAAACGCCGCTCAACAACCCCTCTGCCGGCAAAGACAGTCCGCTTCCGGGCGCGGCTGCGTGTCCCCGTTCGAACGCGCGGATCTTCATCAACCGCAAGGCGCGGGTCAGCGGGCGGTTTCGTCGAGGGCCGGCGCGGCGGGGCGCGGCGTGCGGTTGCCGGGGTCCGCGGGGGAGGCCTCGGACGAGGGCAGCAATTCGGCGAAATAGACGTCGTTCTGTTCGCGGAGACGCAGGCGGCGGTGGCAGACGCCGCACTTGAATTCGACGCCGGGCGCGCCGCCCTCGGGCACGGGAACGTAGGTGCTGCAGAACGGACACGATACGCTGAGGTCGTCCTTGGCGTAATTCTGGAACGTGGCGTCGACGCGGCCGGCGCGGTAGGCCTGGATCATGGCGTCGACGATGACGGGATCGAACTGGGTGCCCTTGCCTTTTTCGAGTTCGGCGACGGCGGCTTCCGGGCCGAGGCCTTTGCGGTAGGGGCGGTTGCTGGTCATGGCGTCGAAGGTGTCGGCCACGGCGATGAGGCGGCCTTCGATGGGTATCTCCTCGCCCCTGAGTCCGAAGGGATAGCCCCTGCCATCGTACCGCTCGTGGTGGTAGAGGGCATAGGGGATCAGGGCGGCGAGGGCGGGCACGTCCTGCATCATGCGCGCGCCGCGTTCGGGGTGGACTTTCATCTTCGCGTATTCGTCGTCGGTAAGGCCGCCGGGTTTGCGCAGGATGGCGTCGTCGATGGCGATTTTGCCGACGTCGTGCAGGACGCCGCCCATCTCGCATTCGCGGAGTTTGTCGTGGTCCCATCCGAGTTCGCGGGCGATGGCGATGGCGAAATTGGTGACGCGCCATGTGTGGCCGACGGTGTAGTGGTCGCGGGCTTCGATGGCGTTGGCGGTCATGACGAGGGTGCCCTGGTAAGCGCTCTCGAGTTTGTCGACGTATTGGGCGTTTTTGATGGCGATGGCCGCGGGTCCCGCGAGGGCCACGAGCAGTTCGAGGTCGCCGTCGGTGAACGCGTTGGTGGTGCCCCGCGTGTCGACGTAGAGCACGCCCAGTTTTTCATCGTGCACCTGGAGGGGCGTGCACATGGCCGAGGCGATGTTGTGCAGGATGATGCTCTGGCCGCGGCCCAGGCGGCTGTCGTCCGCGGCGTCAAGCACGAGGATGGCTTCACCCTGATCGTAGGCCCGGCGCACGATGGTAGAACTGATGGTGACGTGTTCGTCTGCGCCGGGGCCTTTGCGCATATGGGCGGGTTCAAGGCGTCCCGTGGCGGGCTCGGCCAGCAGAATGGCCCCGTTGTGGGCCGGCACCAGCTCGAAAATCTGGTCGAGGACGCGTTCGAAGAGTTTGTTGAGGTCGCGCTCGCTTGAGATGACCTGGTTGGCCGCGTAGACGGCCGCAAGGCGTTCCTGGGCCTTGCGGGCCTGGCCAACGGTCTGCGCGGACAGGGCCGCCGAAAAGAACGTCCGGTGGACGTTCTCGGCGGTAAGCGCCTGCACGTTTTCCTCGCCGCCGTCCTCGAAGACCACGGTGGACGGGGGCCGCGGTTCGAGGTTCTCCGTCGTTAAACTCTCGAACAGCAGATCAATCGGCCCGATGGAGATGACGTCGCCGTGCGACAGGCGGTATTCAACAATCCGGCGGTTGCGGATCGAGGTTCCGTTTCCGCTGCCCAGGTCGCGGATGAGCGTTCCCAGCGCCGTCTGTTGAATCACCGCGTGCTTGCGTGACACTTCGGGCTCGTTGAGTTGCAGCCCGCTATCCGGACTCCGCCCGATGGTCAGCGTGCCTGAAACAGGACACGACTCCCCTTTTCGGGGTCCGGTCAGGATTCGGATTGTCTCGCATCGTCTCATCGGGCCATCCACCGGACGGGATTCAGAATCTCCCGGCATCCTTAAGAGTCTGGGCTCCACGCGAACCTGTCCGCACGCCCTGCACGGACTCGTGTCATGGAGTCGCGGGGGGAGGGGCTGTTTTCCGTGTGTCCGACTCTTTATAACACACGAGCCCGGTTCGATACGCGGGAAATCGCACGCGACGGTCGCGTAGC
>JAAYAQ010000335.1 GCA_012719295.1 Candidatus Hydrogenedentota bacterium
CCACAAAGCCGCCGTGGTGGGCGACACCGTCGGCGACCCGCTCAAGGACACGGTCGGCCCCTCGATCAACATCCTGATCAAGCTCATGTGCGTGATCGCGCTGGTGCTGGCGCCCTTGTTCGCCTAAATCACCGTAGAGCCTCAATACCGCGGGCTCCCGGCCGATGTCCATCGGCCGGGAGCCCGTTTCGTTTCCGTCAGTTTCAGTGGCCGGTGGCCGCCGTCATGGAGTCCGGGGCCATGTCGGGCGCACCGCGTAGACGTCCATCCGGCCGATGCGCGCCGAACCTTCCTCACAGGTCAGGGCCAGGGACGAGTCCAGCAGGTCGGGAAGGAAGCAGTACGACATCACCACGCGCCCGTCGTTGGCGAAGATCTCGATGGATGTGCGATCCACCAGAACCCGCAGCGACAGCGCCCCATCCTGAAGCGGCACGTCCGCCGACGTGTCCAGGCACGACAGGGTTGCCTTCGCCGCGTCGTATACGATGGGCGTGCCGCGCACCGTCAGCGCGACCCGCGCGCCGTCCGCGGGCCGGAGCACCGCGTCGACGTCCCACAAGTCGCCCTTCAGTTCCTTCAGCGGGTTCGCGCCGGGTTCGAGCGCCGCGTCCGCCCAATGGCCGCGCGCTTCACGGATGGTTTCGATCTCCGCGATGGGGCGGGCGAACAGGCGCGGACCGTCCCCCGTGCTGCGCAGCGTGAACTCCCGCGGAAAGGTCATCTGCTGGTTGAACGGCATGCCCGGGTAGTTTCCTCCGCTCATCCACGCGATGAAGATGCGGCGGCCGCCGGGCGCGTTGTTGTAGGTCTGTCCCGCATAGCAATTGCGGCCCCATTCGCTCGTCAGGACTTCGGTTTCGGGGGTGAACGTGACGCCATCGAAGCGGCCGATCAGGTGCCGCCCGGCGGCTTCCCACAGCACCCAGCGCGTGTTGGCGGGGTCGCCGTCGACCGGCAGTTCAAACAGTTCGGGGCACTCGTGCCCCTCCGGGAACGTGATGTTGCTCAAGCGCTCCCAGGTCTTCAGATCGGGCGAACCCAGGAGCACGAAATCGTTCCGCGTGCCCGCATACAGCACCATGACCCACTTGGCGGCCGGCGCGTGCCAGAACACTTTCGGATCGCGGTTGCCGGGACCCAGGTTTTCCACCACGGGGTTGCCGGCATACTTGGTGAATGTGCGGCCCCGGTCGTTCGAATACGCGATGGCCTGCGTATACGGCCGTTTCGGCGTGCCGAACTCGCCCGCGTACGTGAAAACGGCGACCAGCGGCGGATGCGGCCCCGCCTGGAATCCCGATGTGTTTTCCGCATCAACTACAGCCGACCCGCTGAAAATCGTCCCGTATTCGTCGGGATGGATCGCGTGGTCGAGCTGGGTCCAGTGCATCAGATCGGGGCTGACCGCATGGCCCCAGGTCATGTTGCCCCAGTTGATCCCTTCCGGGTTGTGCTGGAAGAACAGGTGGTATTCGCCGTCGTAATGGACCAGGCCGTTCGGGTCGTTGGTCCAGTTGGTCTTCGGCGTGAAATGAAACTGCGGCCGGTACGATTCCTCATACAACCGATCGGTGACATACAACACGCCTCGCACCTCCCCGTCATGGCGCACCGTGTCCGCGATGCGGTGCGCGCCTCGTGTGACCTCGATGATGCTGAGCGTGCCGTTCTGGCCTTTCAGGCGCGACACGTCCCACGTCAGCCAATACGGTTCGTTGCGGTTCTGGCCCACCGCGTGGCGCACCAGCTGGCCGTCCACGCGCAGGCTGGCCTGGCATCGCCCGCCCTGTTCCGCCCCGAACTCTATGCTCAGATAGTCCTCCGTGATGGCGAGTTCCCGCGTGGTCTCCTCGGTGCCGATGCTGCGCTCCGATTGAACAATGTGGTCGATGTTGATATGACCCCAGCCGCCCGTGTGCGCATCCACAATCCGGATGATCGCCGTCTGGCCCCGCAGGCCCGACACGTCCCACGAAAACCAGTCCAGCCGCTCCGTGCCGCCCGCTTTGTCGTTGGGACCGGTCGCCGTGCGCACCACCTCGCCGTTGACCAGCAGGTTAATGCACGTCTCCCCCGGATGCATGCCGCCGCCGATGAGAAACGCGAGGTAATCGCGCTCGAGCCGGAACGGCGGCGAAGTCAGCATGCCCGTGGCGCCGTCGCCGTTGAAAAACGAATTGACCAGCCCCTGGCCCTCGAAGCCCGACACCTCCATCTGGTTCGGCAGCGTCCCCCGTGCCGGACCCGGCCCGAACGCCTCCCCCTCAACCGTCCAGGCGCCGTAATCCGCGCCCTCGAAATCGGCGATGAGGATATCCGGCCCCGGTTCGCCGGCCCGTGCACCGGCCAGAAACAACACAAAAAACACCACCGCCGCCGGACAGACGCGATTCATTCCACAGTCTCCTTGCGTTAATCTCAGGATTCTTCGGCATCCGCTTGCCGGCGCCATTGTAGCGGGGGGAATCGCGACTTGCGAACAGGAGATTCCGAAGACCCAGATCGCTGCTCGACACCCTTGTCGGTCCACTTCGCCAACCAGATTGCTTCCGCACCGCGATCCGTGGTACCAAGGGAGGGTTGGTGGAAGAACCGAAGGGGGATCACATGCTGAAACGGCGCGATTTCTTGCGTAAATGCGGTCATGCCGCGACACTCCTGCCGGGTGCGGCGGCGTCTGGGGCGCTCCCTGAGGCGCCTGACCCTCGCCTTTACCACGAACCCGCGCGAGACGTGCCCATCGAGGAACCGGTGGATGTCGTGGTGTGCGGGGCCGGGCCCGCCGGCGTGTCCGCCGCCATTGCGGCAGGGCGCATGGGTGCGAAAGTCCGGCTGATCGACGTGAATGGGTGTCTGGGCGGCATTTGGACCGCCGGTTTGCTCTGCTGGATCCTCGATGCCCAGGACAAGCCCGGCCTGATGCGTGAATTGACCGAGAGGCTCGATGCCCGCGGGGCCCTGTTCCGGGCTACCAAGCTCGCTTACGACCCCGAGGTGATGAAACTGTTGCTCGAGGAGTTGTGTCTCGATGCCGGGGTGAAGATCCGTCTCCACACGCGCGTGGTGGCGGCCGTCCGCGATGACTCGAACCGGCTTTCGCTTGCCGTCACGGAATCCAAGTCAGGCCGGCAGGCCTTTGGCGGGTCGGTATTTGTCGACGCGACCGGCGACGGCGACCTGGCGGCCCTGGCGGGGTGCGGGTTTGACATGGGCCGCCCGGAAACGGGCGAGGTCCAGCCCCTGAGCATGATCGTGCTGTTGACCGGCGTCACGCGCGAAGGCATTGGCCCCTTCGTGTGCGGCTTGCCTGAATCCGAGAGCCACGCCAAAGCCAAAAAGCGCCTGTTCGATGAAATGGCGCGGGCAGGCATCGAGCCATCGTACGCCCATCCCAGCATTTTTCATATCCGTGACGACTTCTACTGCATGATGGCTAACCACGAGTATGGCGTGCTGGCCACGGATGCGGACGCGTTAACCCAGGCGACGATCCGCGCGCGCGCCGAGGTGCATTCCCTCGTGAACCATTTGAAGGCCCTTGGCGGGCCCTGGAAAGACATGCAGCTCGTCGCCTCGCCCGAACACATCGGCATCCGCGAGGGCCGCCGAATCCACGGGCGATACACCATTACGGCCCAAGACCTCATCAGGGGCGCGACCCACGAAGATGCCGTCTGCAAGGTGCGGTTTCCGATAGACGTGCACTCGACCGATCCCAGGCAGAATCGAGCCATCATGGATGAATCCGTTCGGGCGAAACCTTACGACATTCCGTTCCGCGCGCTGCTCGCGCGCGACATCGACGGTCTCCTTCTTGCGGGCCGGTGTATCAGCGGCGATTTCATCGCCCACTCCAGCTACCGGGTAACGGGCAACGCCGTTCCTATGGGTGAGGCGGCCGGCGTAGCGGCTGCGCTGGCCTCCAAACAGCGCCGCCTGCCTCAGACCCTCGACTGGCCCACCATCGCGGAGTCCATCGCGACCCTTCCCCAAAGCTGAGCGAAGGCAGGGACAGTCCGGCGAGGGCGAAGTGTGTGCGTTGGCTCCCGGCGTGGCTGCCGCTTCGCCGCGGCGTCTCTGTGGTATACTGGTTGCCAAAGCCGGTAGTGGCGCGCTTTCAAGGAGGTACGGAGATGCGATACCTCATACCCATACTGCTCATGTTCCTGTCCGGCGGCTGCGGGCTCGAA
>JAAYAQ010000336.1 GCA_012719295.1 Candidatus Hydrogenedentota bacterium
ACGGTCCTGACGGCAGTTTCGATCGTGACAGGCCTGTTTGCGCCCAGCGTTCAGGAACTGATTTTCCAGGGGTCGTTTGTCGCTCCGCTGTCCGTGCTGGCCGTATTCTTTCTGACGTTCAATGCGGCGCTGCTGCTGGCCTCGCTGCTCAGGAGACGGCATGTTTTGGCGGATGACATGCTGGGGGCGGTGAACCTCTATTTCATCATCGGGTTTGCCTGGGCGCAGTTCTATACCCTGCTTGAAATCGCGGCGCCGCGTTCGTTTCAACTTCCCATGGCCTACGGAAGTGTTCCTGTGCAGGTTTATCACGAACTGGCGGCCTCGAAGTTTCTCTATTTCAGTTTCATCACCCAGGCCACGGAAGGTTACGGCGACATCGTGCCGGTGAGCACCGCGGCTGAGACCCTGGTGATTCTTCAAACCACGGTGGGGCAACTCTACCTGGCGCTGGTTGTGGCCTACCTGCTGAGTGTGCACGTGGCGCAGCGTCTGTCGGGCCAGTGAGCGCGGCGTGGTCAGTTGGGCTTTGTCTCAGGCCTCGCTTCTCCGGCCGCGGACAGGGGGCGGTACATGCGTTCGCGGAAGTCCGCCTGGCGGGTGAGCACGGCGAGCAGGAATCGGGCGTTATCGGCGAGGTAGCCTTCGTATCCGCAGGGCGCCCCGTCCCATTTCCGCCAGTCGATCCCCTTGGGATAGGCGTCCTGGACCCCGTTCTGAAACCCGCCGGCCTGCTGGGTCCGGAGCATGGCGTCGAGGATGGCGTCGGCCTGTTCGGGCATGCCGGCAACGTAATGGGCCGCGAGGAAATGATAGACCTGCCCCGCGGTGATGCCGCCATTCATGTATTCCTGCCAGGTGTCGGCGCCGTCGGGCTTCCGCGGGGCGCCGATGGCGGGTTGCAGGTAGTCGTCGGGAGGAATGGGTTCGAGCACACAGGGGACGCCGAGCGCGACGTTGTCGAACCCGGCGGCTTTCATTTTGGCGTGGAGTTTCGTGAGGATGTCGCGGCCCTGATTGGGGTCTACCAGCCCGTATTCAATGGCGTACCCGTTGACGATGGGCGAGGCGTAATCGTGGAGTTCGCCGTCCTGGCTGCGCCACATGGCCATCCATCCGGTATCGGGGTTGAGGAACGCGGGCGAGTAGGCCTCTTTGAGACGGAGGGCGCGGTCCAGCCAGAACGCGCGCCGCTCAGTACGTTCCAGGCGGGCGTGGAGGTCGGCGAAGCAACAGAACGCGCGGTACATCAGGGCGTTGGCGTAGGCGTCTTTCCAGCCGAAGTTGATGGCGTCGAACCAGCAGCTGCTGCGGTTGGACTGCACCAGGCTGCCCCGGTTGCCGGAGGGGATGGCCTCGATGAGGCCGTCCTGGTCGACGTCGCGGCTCAGGGCATAGGCCGCGGCGCGTTCGAGCGCGGCCATTCGGCGTTCGAGCCAGGCGGTGTCGCGGGTGGCTTCAACGTAATCCCAGGCGCTGATGAGGAGCGAGGGGACGGAATCGATGAAGGTGTCGTAATCCCAGTAGCCGATCACATTGCCGTCGGGCCGCATGCGGTTGTCGAGCCAATGGTCGAGGGTCCGGCGGAGGTAAGGGCCGGTGCTCAGACCGCCGGGGAGTTCAGGAACAAAGAGCATCATGTCGGCGTACATCCAGACGGACACGCTTGCGGGATCGCTCAGGACGTTGTTGCCGAGGATGCCGGCCGGGGCGCTGAAGCGCGCGTTCTGGTCTCCCCACTGGCTGGTCAGGTTGAAGGCATTGAACCATCCGCGCCGGGCCGTTTCCCAGCGGGCGCCGTCGAGAAGCCCGGGCGGTTGCGGCAAGTACGCGGCGCGGAATTCGAGCGTAGCGGACGGAGTCTCGGGATTCCACGGGATCTCGACCGTCCATTCGAGACCTTTGGGCTTGCGGCTGCCGGTGAGCCAGGTTGCCACGCGTTGCGTCCCGGCGGGCCGCACGAGCATCTGGCCGAAATCGGGTGCGGAGACGATAAGGGGACAGAGCATCGCGCTGTCGTCCCCGAATTCGGCCGGGAGGATCGTCGTGGGGGTAATGGCGGGGTCAAATGCGAACACGAGCCGGATTGCCCGGGCGCCGGGCGGCAGCGCGAGGGACGGCGTGGCGGTCAGATCGAATCCGCCGGGCGCGTCCGTGCACTGAAAGCGCAGCACGGCGGGCGCCTCCTGCCAGCTTCCATCCACATTGACCGCGGTTCGAAAGGGCGCGTCGGCCCGCAGGAGATTCTGTTCAAAGCGCTCGCCTCCTTCGGTGTCCCAGCTCATGAACGTGACGGCGCCGGCATCCGGCGAGACGTCTAGCTTCGCGACCGGGGCGTTCTGCGGTGCGGCTGCGAAAACGGCGAGCGACAGCAGTGCGAGCATAGCGGATCTCCTGGAAGTCTCGGGTAACGCGTCCAATCTTAGCACAGAAGGGCAGACCGAGGCGGCCGGATAATGAAAACGCGCCGCGTTTCGGAGTGAAACGCGGCGCGCTATGGTGTGGCGTTGACGATTACGGCTCGATCACCAGATCGGGATTGTCGGGCCCGAAGTGTTTGAGCATGACGAGCGGGTCGGACTTGCTCGGGTTGGTGATGCGAAGGCCCTGCGCCGCGGCGGCCTCCGAAACGAAGTACTCATCGTGGGTGAGCTGGCCGTACCGGATAAGGGCCGGCGATTCGATGTCCCAGGCGCCCATGGTTCCGTGGCCCTGGAGGACGATCAGCCCGTAGGCGCCGGCGTCTTTGATCACGGCGGACTTGCCGGGGAACACGGTGAGTTCCTTGGCGCTGAACGCGGTGGACTTGTAGCAGATCCAGTTTTCCTGGTAGCCCTCGGCCGCCATTTCCTTGACGGGGCGGACCGGTTTGGGCCGCATGAAGTGTTTCTGCGCGAAGTTGGGATCGACGTTGAGTTCCCAGTCGATCACGTCGACGAGGTAGTCAAAATCGCCCTTCTTTTCGCCGGGCGTGTCTTTCCACAGCAGGTCCTCGGAGACGATCTGATCGCCGGTGAGCGACTGGTACATGGCGAAGACGTCGGAGGCCTTCTGCGGTTCATAGGTGCAGAGGCTGCCGGGGGCGTGGAGCACGCCGGGGGGCACGTCCCATCCGGTACCCGGTTCGAGGCGGTAGGCCGCGGACAGGTTGGTAAGCTTGTTGTCGCCTTTGACGAAATCCTTGAGGGCCTGGCGCACTTCATCCTTGGATACGCCGGGCTGCAGCCCGAAGAAGGTATAGGGGAAGTCGCCGCCGTGGTTGTTCAACTGCGTGGGGAAGAAATAGGCTTCGGGCTTGCCGAGCTGGCCGACCTTCCCGGCGTGTTCGTCGTCGTGATGGATGTGGTGTGGGAGGGCGCCCTTGTTATCGAAGAATTTGGAGTACATGGGCCAGCGGCCGTAGTCGTTCCAGATCCGATCGCCGATGAGGGCGCCTTTCAGTGCGTCAACGGCGTCGCGGAGAAGGAACAACTGTTCCTGGCCGCCGTCTTCGAACACGGCGAAGCTGAGGCCTTCATTGGGGCTGGTGAGTGGGCCGTTGTCGGCGGGGGTCGTCGAGGAAAACCAGCGCTCGTCGATCCCGCCCCGGTTTCCGCCGAGGGCGTAATAGTCGTCGGGATGGAGCTTGATGCGGCGGCCCGGCACGCAGAAGACCCGGGGCACCCAGGTGGGCGTGAGGCGAAGGACGCCCTGGCCTTGTTCCAAAGCCCGTTCAGCCAAAGTTTTCACGCTCATAGTGGTATCCTTTCAGTTTTTTTACGCGCCGGCCGGCTGCCAGGAGTTGGTTTCGGCCGACTTCAGAACGGCGTCGCAGACGCGCTGGGTCTCCAGGGCATCGCGGAA
>JAAYAQ010000337.1 GCA_012719295.1 Candidatus Hydrogenedentota bacterium
CCGCCATGTGGCGCAACCAGGTTGGCACGCCCAACGCAGGTGTAAGGAGACGACCCATGTACAGATTTCTTGTACTCGCTTTGGTTTTGACGGTGACTGCGGCATTTTCGGGTTGCGGCGCGAAGACAGAGACGCCTCCCCCGGCCCCGGCCACGCCTGAAGTGTCGGCCCCGGCTCCGCCGGCGGAGACTGCCCCGGCTGCACCGGCGGAAGCCGCTCCGGCTGCGCCGGCAGAAGCCGCTCCGGCTGGCGACGAAGCCAGCGCCAGCGGTGACGACTGGGGCGAGTTCGAGGTGGTTCCGTCCGCCAGCGCCAGCGCGCAGAAGAAGGAATAGCGCAGCACGCTTCGCATTCGGTCCGGCCTCTCTCCCCGATACCGGGAGAGAGGCCGTCTATATTTTGCACGGCGCGTACGGAAGAAACCCGGAAGCGCACATCGTTGATATGGCAATGACCGGCGCGGCACGCTGCCGAACGCCGGTCCCCCCTGGAAAACCGGTACGACAAGCATGGCTGTACGCGCTATCACATTTGATTTCTGGTGCACGCTCTTCCGCGACGCGGAAAAAGACGAGCGCCAGCAGCTCCGTGTCGTGGCAGTGCACGAAGTGACCGGGGCGCCGCCCGGAACCATTCATGCGGCGCTTGACACCGTGTGGCAGGAGTTCAGCAGGCACCATCTCGAAGAGCAGCGGACCCTCCGTCCGGAAGACGCCGTGCACCTGACCGCGCGGGAACTTGGCGTTACACTCGACCCGGCGGCCCAGCGCCGGCTGGCCGACGTGTTTGCGACGGCGATCGTGCACCACAGTCCCGTGCCCATTGACGGCGCGCTCGAAGCGGTCCGGCGCGCGGCGGAAACCGCGCCCATCGCCCTGATCTCCGACACCGGCGTCAGCCCGGGCCGTTCCCTGAAACTGCTGATGGACCGCCACGGGTTCACGCCCCATTTCACCGCACTGATCTTCTCCGACGAAGTGGGCGTGTCGAAGCCGCAGCCCCGGATCTTCGAGGCCGCCGCGGAGGCCCTGCAGGTCGGCCCCGGAGAGCTGTTGCACATCGGCGACCTCGAACCCACGGACATCGCCGGCGCGCACGCGGTGGGCGCAACAGCCGCCCTGTTCGCCGGCGACAACGGCACATACCGCGAATCCACCGCCGCGGACTATGTCTTCGCCCACTGGGACGATTTCGTGGACCTCCTGCCCGGGATGGTCTGAGTCCGGGGGGGGGCGCGCCCATCGGGCATTACAGGTAGGGGTCGGTGGTAAAGACCTGCCCGAGCGGCGGAGGCAGGAACGGTGCGAACTGGCCCTGGCTCGCCTTGTACACCAGCCAGACGTACCGGGGGTCGTCCACGGACGTGTCAAAGCGGTATTCCACCTCTTTCGGGCGCCCCTGCCGGGTGACCGAGGTGATCTCGACCGTGATGTCGCCCAGATCAACGGTGTCCCCGGGAGCGAACGGATGCGCGTTGTCCCGCACGAGGTACCACGAAAACCCGCCGCGGGGCGTCACGCGCAGGGTCTTCTCATTGACTCGGGCGATGTCGTGCGGTCCGGGCAGGGGCGCGTTGGCCGAGAGCGTGCGGATGCGGCCCGGCACGGGTAGACCCAGGGTCTGCCGTATGACTGGAAAGTAACTCGTGAAATACACGTTGGGCGCGTTCACGAAGATCACCGTCCTGTTCTCGGCATCGTCGGGAAGCGGCGCGGTCACAACGCTCTCCTCGATGATGTCGCCCAGGGTGGCAAACGCGAGCATGCGCATGGGCAGCAGCAGCGGCGCGAGCACAAGGTGGACCGTGACGAGCACGAAGGTGAGCAGCGGGGCGATCGCGCGCGCGGCACTGGCCCGGCTCCACATCTCGCGCCGTTCGGCCCGCGCATGGAGGTACTGGGCCAGCAGGCCACAGGCCCCGATGCCCGGCCACATCAGCAGCCGGTCGGACGGGAGCACCGCGCAGGCCGGAAGCAGGGACAGCCCCATACCTACCGCCCAGAACCGGATGCGCGCGTCGTAGCGCGCCATCGGGACAAATACCACCGCAAGAACCAGCAACAGCAGCAGGCCCGCGGCCCACAGCAGCCACTGCCCGCCGCCGGGAAGGGCCAGATGAAGGTCCGAAGGCGGCAGGGCCCATTGGCCGAGAAAGAGCACGGGCGCGCGGTGTAACGCGTGCAGCGCGAACTGCGCCGGCGACGACACGGGATCGCTGCAGGAGGCCGAGCCCGCGACGCCGTGCCCGAACCCCTGGTACAGAAGCCGCCAGACCAGCACCGTGACGGCGTAGGGAAGCAGCGACAGGGCCCGGCTTACAAGGCGCCCGGGGTCGAGGAAGACGGGATACGCGAACAGGTAGGCGCACGTGGACACGCCCTCCTCTTTCGCAAGCAGACTCAAAACCAGGCTGAACACGCTCAGGGTAAGCCACTCGTTGCGGCCTTGCTCGCGCCACCGCATGTGCGCCCACAACGCGAGCAGTCCCCAGAACAGGGCGATGGTCGCGGTGCGGCTGGCGAGCCAGCCGGCGGGCATGGCATGGCCGTCGTCGATGGCGAACAACAGCGCCGCCAGCCCGGCCGCCCA
>JAAYAQ010000054.1 GCA_012719295.1 Candidatus Hydrogenedentota bacterium
CGGCCGCGCTGCAGGTGGTGGATTTCCTGAACATGTGGGGGCTGGTGTTGATTGGCCTGGGGCTGATCTTCGGATGTTTCACCCGCGTCGCATTGCTCGCCGGGATTGTTCTGCTGGCACTCTATTACATCGCCAATCCCTCGCTGATCACGGTGACGCCCCGCGGCGCCGAGGGCAATTATCTCTTCATCGACAAGAACCTCGTGGAACTGTGCGCGCTCCTGGCCCTGATGTTCGTGCCTACGGGCAAATTTATGGGGATTGACGGGCTGATGGCCAACTTCCGGTCCCGGCGGCGCGATAGAGGGGAGGCGCAACCCGCCGGGATATCCCGCGAGCACGCGGAACCCCTGCCCCGGCGCGCGTGGCTGCGCCATTTCGCGACGGTGCCCGTGGCGGGCGGTTTTGCGTTCGCGTTCGGCAGGAAGCACGGGTGGCCCAGTTTTGAGGAAGAGCATCTCCTGGCCAGAATGGACAGCGTGGACGGGCTTACCAGCGCCACCATGAAGCAGTTCGAGTTTGCCAGGCTCGACGATCTCAAGGGGGCGATCCCCCACGGCAAGATAGGCAATCTCGAGCTCAGCCGGATGATCCTCGGCGGGAATCTGATGGGCGGCTGGGCCCACGCGCGCGACCTCATCTATGTGTCGCAACTCGTCAAGTCGTACCACAGCCGCGAGAAGATTTTCGAGACGTTCCGCATCGCCGAACAGTGCGGCATCAACACGATCCTCACCAACCCGATCCTCAGCCAGGTCATCAACGATTACTGGAAGTACGAAGGCGGCGCGATCCAGTTCATGTCCGATTGCGCCCTTGGCGGCGACGCCATCGCCGGCATCCAGATGTCCGTGGACGGCGGCGCGCACTCCTGTTACATCCAGGGGGGTATTGCCGACAACCTGGTCAAGGAAGGCAAGATGGACACGATCGCCGAAGCCTTCGACGTGATCCGCCAGAACGGCATTCCTGCGGGTATTGGCGCCCACCGGCTCGAGACCGTCAAGGCCTGTGTCGAGTACGGCCTCACGCCCGACTACTGGATGAAGACCCTGCATCACACCGACTACTGGTCCGCCCGGCCCCAGGATCAGTGCGACAACATCTGGTGCGAAGACCCCCTCGAAACCGCCGCCTACATGGAAACCCTCGAACAACCCTGGATCGCCTTCAAGACCCTCGCCGCGGGCGCGATCCATCCCTCCGTCGGGCTGCCCTTCGCGTTCAGACACGGCGCGGATTTCGTGTGCGTTGGCATGTACGATTTCCAGCTCGTCGAAAACACCAATCTGTTTCTCGATGTCTGGGCCAAACGCGACGACGGCCGTACCCGTCCCTGGCGGGTGTGAGCGGGCCGCCGCCGCGGCGCCGCGTGTTGGGGCGGAGGGCCTGTGTGTGGTTGATCGCGCGATATCCATCGGTTACCATGACCGTATCGGCATAAACCTGAAAAATGTATGAAATACGGCTACGAAAGGGAAAACCCATGAAACGCACCGGTTGGAGAGGTTATTGGCATACCGTCGCCCTTTTGCTCCTGCTTGCTCTTGCGGCGGCCTCGTGCGGACCGAAGACTGCGCCGCCGCCTGTGGCGGCCCCGCCCGCCCCGGTGGATGAACCGGTGGTGGCCGAGCCGCCCGCCCCGGCTCCGGAGACGGCGGTGGCGGCCCCCGCGGCGGCTCCGGCGTTTACCTCGCCGTTCCCGATTCCCGAGGAGAAGAAGACCGCGCTCGACCGCTATGTCGAGACGCCCGATCCCGCCTTTGCGTACGACACGCCGCCCGCGAAGGTCGAGGAGAACGAGGCATATACGGCGCGCACCTACCACCTGGTGTCGCAGACGTGGCTGAAACCCGAGCAGGTCGACCGCACGAACTGGGAGCATTGGCTGATCGTCATCGAGCCCAAAGACGTGACGCAGCCCGAGGCGCTCATGTTCATTGGCGGCGGCAGCAATAGGCCCGATGCCGATCCTCCGGGCGCGGACGAGGGGCTGGTGCGGGTCGCGGCGATGACCAAGTCCGTGGTGGCCGAGATCAAGCAGATTCCGAACCAGCGGTTGAAGTTTCCGGACGAACACGACGACCGGTACAAGGAGCAGGGGCGCACCGAAGACGAGATCATCTCCTATTGCTGGGACAAGTTCATCCTGACGGGCGACGCCCTGTGGCTGACGCGCCTGCCCATGACCAAGGCGGTCGTGCGCGCCATGGACGTGGTGCAGAAAGAAATGCCCGCGGTGGAGAAGTTCACGGTGGCCGGCGGATCGAAACGCGGTTGGACCACGTGGACGGTCGGCGCCGTGGATTCCCGTGTGGTGGCGATCATGCCGGCGGTGATTGACATCCTGAATGTGGTGAAATCGCTCGACAATCATTACGCCGCGTACGGGTTCTGGGCGCCCGCCATCAGCGAGTACGAGGATATGAACGTGCTGGGGCGCATGCATACGCCGGAGTTTGAAGCCCTGTGCGACATCGTCGACCCGTATTCGTATATCGACCGGCTGGTGATGCCGAAATACATCATCAACGCCACGGGCGACCAGTTTTTCCTGCCGGATTCGTGGCGGTTCTATTTCGACGACCTCAAGGGCGAGAAATACCTGCGGTACGTGCCCAATACCGACCATGGCCTCAGCATGGAGGCGTACCTGAACCTCGCGTCGTTCCATCATGCGATCATCAACGATACGCCGCGCCCCGAATTCGCGTGGCGCATGGAAGCCGACGGCAATTTCGTGGTGGAATGCACGACCCCGCCCACGAAAGTGCTGCTGTGGCAGGCCAGCAACCCGGACGCGCGCGATTTCCGCCTCGAGACCATCGGCGAGGCCTGGCAGAGCACGGAACTTGCTCCCGCGGAACCGGGCGTCTACAAGACCGCGTTCGCGGCGCCCGAAAAGGGGTGGACGGGCTTCATGGTGGAACTCGAATTCCCGAATCCGGGGTTCATGCTGCCGTTTAAATTCACGACCGGCGTGAGCGTAGTCCCGCAGGTATGGCCTTTCGTGGCCCCCGGGACCTGAGCACGCCGCGATACCGCGGATAAAGTGATGCACTGACCGCCGCGCCCCGAAGTCCGCAGTGGCTTCGCGGGCGCGGCGCCGTTTTACGAGACGCCCTGTTTCGAAGCTCCCCCCCGGAAACGCGCTGCGCCGCCCGGGGAAGGGGCGGCGCAGTCTGGGGTAGGTAGCAGTTATTTCGAGATCTACTTGCCGTAAACCTTTTTCATGTCGTCGAGGGACATCGGCTTGTAGTCGCCGGCGTGTCCGGCCTGGCCGAACGCCAGCATGCGGTCGATATAGACCTGTTTCATGGCGTCGCGGGCCGGGCCGAGGTACTTGCGCATGTCGAATTCGGCCGGTTTCTCGGCGAAGACCTTGCGAATGGCGCCGGTGCAGGCGAGGCGGCTGTCGGTGTCGACGTTGATCTTGCGCACGCCGTGCTTGATGCCGTCCTGGATCTGCTCGATGGGAATGCCGAAGGTTCCGGGCATCTTGCCGCCGTACTGGTTGATGATGTCGACCAGTTCCTGCGGCACCGAGCTGGAACCGTGCATGACCATGTGGCAATTGGGCATTTTCTCGTGAATGGCATGGATGCGGTCCATGGCCAGCGTGGGCGGCAGCACCTCTCCGGTCTTCGGGTCTTTACGGCCGGACTTGTAGGCGCCGTGGCTGGTTCCGATGGCGACGGCGAGCGCGTCGAGGCCGGTTTTCTGCACGAAATCTTCGGCCTGGTTCGGGTCGGTGAGGTGGTCCTGCACCTGGCTGTCGGTCAATCCGGCGCCGTGGCCGTCTTCGATGCCGCCCAGGACGCCCAGCTCACCCTCGACCGTGACGCCCAGGGGATGGGACATTTCGACGGCCGCCCGGGTGATCTCGACGTTCTGTTCGTAGGTGTTGGGAGTCTTGCCGTCTTCCCCGAGCGAGCCGTCCATCATGACGGAGGTGAATCCGAGGTCGATGGCGGTCTTGAGGGTCTTGAGGCTGTTGCCGTGGTCCAGGTGCATGGACACGGGAATGTGCGGGTATTCCTCGCAGGCAGCTTCCATGAGCTTCTTGAGGTAGATGAGGCGGCTGTACTGCAGGGCGCCGCGGCTCGCCTGGATAATCACCGGGCTGTTGGTTTCGTTGGCCGCCTCCATAATGGCCTGGATCTGCTCCATGTTGTTGACGTTGAAGGCGCCCACACCGTATCCGCCCTTCGCGGCCTCATCCAGAATCTGACGCATTGGAACGAGTGGCATGGTACTGTTCTCCTATCTAGACTAACGGTTGCCCTGAAATCTATGGCCTGAATCCCTGCCCGGGCATGCACGGGAGTTCGAGTGGTTCCCCAGACAAGGCGAGACAGCGCACACAACGAGCACCTAGTATAGCACCGCGTCATTTGCCGCCGCAAATTGCCCGTCGTTCCCGCCAGGCGCTCCCCGGCCTCCGCCTCCGCTGCTTGTGGAAACGCCGCCGGAATCGTATCCTGTGCCTGCAACGTCAGGGTTGTGGAGGAGTTTTCAATGAGCAGAGCGTGTGTTGTGGCCGGTTTCCTGGTGCTGTGGGCGGCTTGCGCGGGGGCCGCCGAACCTCTTCCGGGCCTGACCGTGGGGGAGGGCGGGGTGCTTCTCAAGGACGGCGCCCCCTACCGGGGCATCGGGGTCAATTATTTCAACGCGTTTCTGCGCCGTCTGCACGACCCCTCGGACACAAGCTGCCGCGAAGGGTTTCAGGCGCTTTCCGCGAAGGGGATTCCGTTCGCGAGGTTTGCGGCGTGCGGGTTCTGGCCCGCCGACTGGCGCCTGTACCGGGAGGACAAGGCCGCCTACCTGGCGATGCTCGACGGCGTTGTGCGCGCCGCGGAGGATGCGGGACTCGGGTTGATCCCCAGCCTGTTCTGGCTCGACGCGTGCGTTCCGGACATGGTGGGCGAGCCGCGCAGCGCCTGGGGCGATCCCGGGAGCAAGACCATCGCGTTTATGCGGCAATACGTGGCCGAGGTGGTCCCGCGGTATGTGGATTCTCCCGCGATCTGGGCGTGGGAGTTGGGAAACGAGTACGACCTGGCGGCCGACCTGCCCAACGCGGCCACGCATCGGCCTCCGGTGGTTCCCCAGCTGGGCACGCCCACCGAACGCACCGAAAAGGACGACATGACCACCGAAATGATCGTGACGGCCTGCCGTGAGTTTGCGCTGGCGGTCCGCCGGCACGATGCCCACCGGGCGATCACCACCGGCAACAGCCTTCCGCGGCCCGCGGCCCACCATATGCACACCGAACGGTCCTGGACGCCCGATACCCG
>JAAYAQ010000055.1 GCA_012719295.1 Candidatus Hydrogenedentota bacterium
CGGCCGCGAGATCCTGGACTGGGCGCGGAGCGCGGACCGCGAGATTCCCGAGACCACGCAGGCGCTCTACGACCGGTACCGGGAGGCCGGCGAGCGGTTTCCCTATGAGAGACCGTACTTTGCCAAGCGGGAACTGCTGACGCGGCACGTGCTGGCGCTCTGGCTCGCCCCGGAAGGCGGCGATCCCGGCCACGTGTGCGCGCTGCTGGAGAGTGTGCTCGCCGAACCCACTTGGGTCCTGCCGGCCCACGAACGCCCCGTGCCGTGGAATGTCGATCTCTTCTCCGCGGAAACCGCCTGCGACCTCGCTCACGTGCTGCTGCTTGTCGAAGACCGGCTGCCGGCGGCGCTTGCCGGGCGCATCCGCGCCGAGATCCGTACCCGCGTGATGGACCCGTATCTGGAACACGCCCGCGAATACTGGTGGGACAGCGGGCGCAACAACTGGACCGGCGTCTGCGCCGGGGCCGTGGGGCAGACGTTTCTGCTTCTGGAACCCGATGCCGGGCGCCAGGCCCAAGCGGTCAGCCTCGTGCTCGACCAGATGGACCGGTTTCTGGCGAAGGCGTTCGAGGAGGACGGCGCGTGCCTTGAAGGCATTGGCTACTGGAATTACGGGTTGCTTCATTGCGTGTCGTTCGGCGAAATGCTGCACGCGAAAACGAACGGCGCGGTGGATCTGCTGGCGCATCCCAAGCTCAAGGCCATCGCCGCCTATCCCGCTACCGTGGCCATCGACCGGCACGTGTTCGCATCGTTTGCGGACAGCCACGAGCACTCCAGCATCGCCCCGTTTATCGCCGCCTGCCTCGCGCGGCGCACCGGCGTCGAGTCCCTCCTGACCCAGGCCGGCGGGATGTCTGACTGGCGGTTGACTTCCGTCCTGCGCAACCTCCTCTGGTGGCATGTCCCCGAGGCCGGCGAGCCGGTGTTCGAGGACGCGTTCCTGCCTTCCGCGGGCGTGGTGAAGTTTGTGTGGCAAACGGGCGGACAACGCGCGGTACTGGCGGCCAAGGGCGGCCACAACGGCGAACCGCACAACAACAACGACGTGGGCAGCTTCGTGCTGCGTATCGGCGAGGCCACCTACCTGTGCGATCCCGGCGCGGGACTGTACAGCCGAGAATACTTCAGTTCAAAACGCTACGAGAACATCTTTGCGAATTCCTACGGTCACAGCGTCCCGCGCATCAGCGGTGCATTGCAGTCCACGGGCGCGGAATTTCGCGGTCTCGTGAGCGTTCCCGCGCCGAAACAGGCGCGCATCGAGCTAACCGACGCGTACCAGGCCCAAGGCCTCAACGAAGCCGTCCGCGTATTCACGGTTCAGGAAGACGGCGCGCTGGCCATGGACACCCGCTACGCGTTTGAAGGCGCGGGGCTGGACGTCGAAGAAGCCTTCGTCACCTGGCTGGACGTCGAGACCGACGGCGCGACCGCCCGCCTGCGTTCCGGCAGTGGGGTGCTCGAGATCCGCGCCGCCGCGGGCGAATTCGCGGCCGAACGCCTCGAAGAAGCCTGCAAGGCCAACCACAAGAGCGGCGTGCTCACCCGCATCACGCTGCTGCAGCCCGCCGCCCCCGAAATCCA
>JAAYAQ010000338.1 GCA_012719295.1 Candidatus Hydrogenedentota bacterium
GCCGCCGGGCGTTCATGCGCGATGCGGCCAAGACAGCGGCGGGCATCACGGCGGGGGCGGCGGTGGTCAAGACGGCCCGCGCGGACGTGTATAAATCGATTCTTCCCTCGAGCGTGCTCGGGGCCAATGAAATGATTCGCACCGGTCACATCGGGCTGGGGGTCATGGGTTCGGGCAACCTGAAATACAACATGCAGCGGCCGGACGTCATGCCCATCGCGGTGTGCGACCTGCACCCGCGGAACCGCGGCAAGGGACACGCCATGGCCCAGGCGAAGAACCCGCAGGCGACGGTGCATGAGAATTACAAAGAGATCATCGACAACCCGGATGTGGACGCGGTGATCTGCTCGACGACGGACCATTGGCACGCGATGGTGTCGATTGCCGCGTGTGACGCGGGCAAGGCGGTCTATTGCGAGAAGCCGCTGGGCACCACGGTGAAAGAAGGTCAGGCGATGGTGGCGGCCGCGAAGCGCAACAACACCGTGTTCCAGTGCGGGACGATTCAGCGCAGCGGCGACCACTTCAAGGAAGCCATCGAGATCGTGAAGAACGGGACGCTGGGCCAGATCGGGCACGTGCACACGTTCTCGATTGACATGCTGGCGCCGACCGGCATCGGCAACCCGCCGGACGTGACGGATCCCGAGAAATGGAAGTCGTACGGGCCGTGGGAGACATACCAGGGCTGGGTGGAGCACAAACCGTTCAACGTGAACCGCTGGCTCTACAATTTCCGCTGGTTCTACGATTACGCGGGCGGCAAACTGACCGACTGGGGCGTACACCTGGTCGACATCGTGTTGTCGGCGATGGGCGAAGACAAACCGCCAAAGACCGTGTCGGCCTCGGGCGGCAAGTTTATCATTACCGATAACCGCACCACGCCGGACACCATCAACGTGAGCTGGGAATTCGACAGCTATTTATTGACCTTCACGAACCGGGTGTGGAACTCCTACGGCGATCAGATCGCGCCGGCGGACAACCACGGGATCATCTTCTACGGCACCAAGGGTTCGTTGAAGCTCAGTCGCGCGGGCTACAAACTGATTCCCGGCGCGAACCAGCAGTACGTGCCCGAGCCGGGCGAATACGAGTCTGCCGAGGCCAAGGAGAACACCAGCGCGTCGGTGCTGTACGAGCCGCATCTCGAGAACTTCATCAACTGCATCCGGTCGGGCGAAAAGCCCATCAGCCATGTGGAGTCGTGCCACAATTCGAGCACGGTTTGCCACATCGGCAACGCGGCGTATCTCGCGGGTGCGAAACTGACGTGGGATGCCGCGACGGAGCAGTTCGCGGGGGGCCCGGCCGACGCGGTCAAGCAGGCCAACGAGTGGATCGCGCGTCCGTATTTGAATGGATATACACTCGGTTAAGCCCCGGCAACAGACTCGTCGAAAAGAGCCCGCGATGCGTCGCGGGCTTTTTTTCGTGCATACGCAGTTTTACGTTCTATGCGAACCGGCTGTGTTTATCCAGAAACGCCGCGGCCTGCGTCTTGTCTGCCTGGCCTGAAGCGACAGCGAGGACGAGTGACTCCAGATCATCATCCGGCGCATCGATTTCCACGCCGTTTAAGGCGAGGAAGGCAAGCGCACTTTCAAGACCCACACGTTTGTTGCCATCAACAAAAGGATGATTCTGCACGATGTGATAGAGATAGGCTGCCGCCATCTCGAAGACGCCCCTGTGAAGATATTCGCCCCCGA
>JAAYAQ010000339.1 GCA_012719295.1 Candidatus Hydrogenedentota bacterium
AGGCCCGTGACGCCCGTGAGCACGCAGGTGCCGCACATGCAGGTGACCGAACACACTTTCGATTTCGGGAAGAGGAGCGGCTCGGCCACGCGCACGAGCGCGGGCAGGAACAGGAGCGTGCCCATGCCCGACGCGAACAGGATCGACGCCAGGAAAAACCCCACCGTGATGTAGGGCACCAGCGGGGCGGCCAGCAGCGGCAGGAACCCGACGGCAATCACGATCACGTTGCGCATGATGGCCCGGCCGGGCTCGCCAAAGGCGTACGGATAGGCCTTCTCCCAGGAGCCGTGGTGTGCGTGGAGCGCCCGCGACCGCGCGAGGAAGTGGATGGCGAAGTCCACCGCGAGCCCCAGCGTGAGCGATGACAGGACCGCCACCGGCATGTCGTAGTCTTTGCCGACATAGCCAATCACGCCGTAAATCAACCCAATCGTTACCGTGAGGGGGATCATGGAGAGCAAGCCCCAGAGCCCCGACCGGAACAGCAGGATCATCATGAACAGGACGACCAGGAAACTGCCCAGGAACGCTTCCGCCATGCCCCAGACCATCTTGTCCTGCCAGACCACGTTGATGTAGGTCAGGCCGAACCATTCGTGTTTGAGGGCCTTGGGCGGCGGGTTCCGGGCGATGTACTCATCGAGGGCCGCGGCGACTCTCGACATGTCTTTGTTGTCGCCGCTGGTCAACTGCACCCACACGCTGGCCACGCGGTAGTCGGGGGTGACCATGTGCCACAGATCCTGCGGGCGGTGGCTGCTCTGGTATTGGGCCAGGCATTGCGCGACGGCGGCCGGCGAGTCCGGCACGCGGTACGATTCGGGAGTGCCGTCGATGAGTTCCCGGTGCACGGTCTTCACAATGTCGGTCAGCGAATTCGATTTGCCCACGATGCCCGTGCTGCGCAGATGCGCCTGGAGGTCGGCGATGTACCGCAGGACCTCGGGATCCTTGAACACTTCCTCGGCGGGCGGCGCGACAGCCGCGGGCGCGGCGGCCGGCGCTTCAACCGCTTCCGGTTCCCCGCCGAGACCCGCGGGGAGGGCGGGTGCGGCGCTGTCCGCGCCGGACGCTGGCCCCTCGTTCAGGGCACCCAGTCCTTCGGGGAGTTCCGGTGCGTCCCCGCCTGCGTCGAGGCCGCCGGGCAGCGACGGCGCGCCGGTCTCCGCGGCGGGCGCCTCCGCGGATTCGGCGGCCGGCGGCGGCAGGGCGCCGGGCTCGTCGCCCTCGGGGAACAGCGCCAGGTAGGCCATGTACGTGCCGCCGAAATGCTCGTTCAGCACGCGGTCCGCGACGCGGATGGGATGGGTTCTCTTAAACCATCTCGTGGGGTTGTCATTGATCTGAATCTGGCTGATGCCGTAGATCGTCACAAGCACGAGCACGGCGGCGAAGGCCAGCACCAGTTTTGCGCGGTGAAAGGTGAGGTCGCCGAGCCATTTCAGGAATCCCCGGCTGGGCGCTTTCTCCTGAGCTTCGTGGTGGACCGCGCCAAAGTTCTCGAGGCGCCGTTCCGGGATGAGCATGGCGAAGGCCGGGATGAACAGCACGGTCAACACCCACGCGATCATGACCCCGATGCCGACGAAGATCCCGAATACCTGGACGGGCGGTATGGGCGTCAGGGCCAGCGAGGCAAAGCCCGCCGCGGACGTCAACGAGGTGTACAGCATGGGCACGAAGAGGGCCCGCATCACGTTTTCCATAGTCACGCGCCGGTCGCGGGTCTCCTGGTAGCGCTCGAAGAACTCCGACAGGATGTGGATCGAGTCCAGCACCGCGATGGGCATAATGAAAATAGGGATCATGGAACTCATGATGTGGATGGTGTTGCCGGTCACAACGAGCAGGCCCATGGTGCAGATCACCGACACCATGGCGATGATCATAGGCGAGACGATGAGGATCAGCTTGCGGAAGAAGAACAGCATGAGAAGGAAGATCGCCAGCATGGCGAGCGGCGCGGAGATGGCCATTTGTTTGAACATCTCGACGCCGAACACGTCGTTGGCCACCGGCAAACCGGTGATGTGGTACTGCTCACTGCCCTGGAACATGGCGATCTTCGCGCGCAGCGCGGTATACACTTCGTAGCTGAGGTCTTTCGAGGAGATGGGCAGATAGAGCGCGAGGGCCTTTCCGTCCTCCGACACCATGGTGCCCTCGAGAAAGGGGATGCGCAACGCCTTGTCGCGCACGGCGAGGGCCTCTTCCCGCGTTGCGGGCGGCGCGGGCATCAGCCATTCGAACCGCACCTCGCCTTCTCCGCCCTGCTCGATGTTGTCCACGGTCGACGGCGCAATGATGTCGACCCCTTTCACGCCCGCGTTCGGGTCGTCCTGCCCGACGTTCGCACCGGTGAGCGTTTTCGCGAACTCCGTCAGCTCGTAGACGTTGGCCAGCGTCTCGACATTGAACACCCCGTCCGCATGGTCGTCGTTCACGACACCCACCACGAC
>JAAYAQ010000340.1 GCA_012719295.1 Candidatus Hydrogenedentota bacterium
CGGGCGTTTGGGCGATGCGGTGGCCGGCGATGCCCAGCGTGTCATAGCGCTGGTCGTCGATGAAGAAGAAGAGGATATTCGGCCGCCTGGACGCTGCCTCTCCCCCGCTCGCGCGGTTGCCCGCCGCCGCGGCGCTTCCGATTGCGCACATGTTCAAGAAGGTCCGCCGGTTCATGACCCTATCCTCCTCGCGATCGCCGGGCAACAACAACACGCCCCGGGAAACGCGGTTTCCCGGGGCGGTGGACGTCGATCGGGTCAGTTCGCCAGTTCGGCGGCGACTTTGTCAAAGTAGGCGACGCACTGGGCGATCTCGGGCACGGAATTGTCCCAATTGTGTTCATATTCGATGGAGAACACGATGTTCTTGAGCCCCTGGCGCTGGATCTCCTTCATGAGGGCCTCGACATTGCAGACGCCCGTGCCCCAGGGCACGTCGTGGGCTTCGCGCTTGCCGAATTCATTGAGGTCCTTGAAATGGAAGGTGATGATGCGGCCTTCGAGCTTCTTGAGGGCTTCGAGGGGGTCGACGCCCGAGCGGGGCCAGTGCCCGGTGTCGGCGCAGGCGCCGAGGCGCTTGCTGCGGCCTTCGACGGCGGCCAGGACGGCGTCCGGGCTCCAGTACTTGGAGGGCGCGGGGTGGTTGTGGAAGGCGACGTTGATCCCGTACTCGTCGGCGAGCTTCTCGACGGTATCGAGGGCTTCGGCGTCGGGCTCGCTGCAGATGGTCTGGATGCCCATGGCCTTGGCGAATTCAAAGACCTTGCGGGACTCGGCCTCGTCGGCGGGCAGGCCGACCACGCCATAATTCATGAGTTTGATGTCGCAGGCTTTGAGCTTGGCGAGGGCTTCCTGGCGCAGCTCTTCCGGCATATTGTGATCGAAGACGGCATCGGGTTTTTCGGGGCTGAACTTCTGTCCGGGATACGCCTCGATGTAGTGGAGGCCCAGGCTCTGGTTCTTGTCGACGGCCTCAAAGAAGGTGAACCGGTTGAAGCTGTACGCCTGGCAGCCCAGGTGCCAGCCGAGTTTCTCCGCGTTGGGACAGCCCTTGGCCGCCGCCGGGGCCGCCTCCTGCGCCGTGGCGCAGGACGTCAACAGCATCGCCGCACACGCGAATCCCATCAGCATCGCAGACATCGTTTTCATGGTCGCATATTCTCCTGTTGCACGGGCGAAGCGCCCGTTAACCGTGAAGACCCGGGACAGAGAATGCGATTGTAGCACACGGGGGCGTCCGGAAAAACCAGTCCGTTCGCACGGCGTTCCAGCACAGGGCGCGGGCTCCCGTTCTTGCCCCGGACGAGGGGTTTTCGTATGATTGCGGCCTGGCTTCGGGGGAGCGGTTCGGGGGGGTGGCAGGCCAGCATTGGGCGGCCTGTGTTCTGGAAGGAAGTGCATCCATGGCAGACAAGAAACTGAAGGTTGGTGTGATTGGCGTCGGCTCGATTGCCCAGGTGTGTCATCTGGACGCGTGGAAGGAACTCGAGGCCAAGGGGGCCGTTGAAATCACGGCCGTATGCGACATCATCCCCGAACGCGTTGACATGGTGAGCAAGAAGTGGGACGTGCCGAAGACGTACACCAACTACAAGACCATGCTGAAGCAGGGCGATTTTGACATCATCGACGTCTGCACCCAGAACCGCCTGCACAGCAGCATCTCAGTGGATGCGCTGAATGCGGGGGCTCATGTGCTGTGCGAAAAGCCCATGGCCATGAACGCCAAAGAGTGCGAAGCCATGATCGCCGCGGCGAAGCAGAGCAAGCGCAAGCTCATGGTGGCCCAGAACATGCGGTTTGAAGCGGGCAACGAACGCATCAAAGCGATGATCGAACGGGGTGATCTCGGCGAGATCTATTTCGGCGAGGCGCGCTACCTGCGCCGCCGGGGCATTCCGGGCTGGGGCAAGTTTCACATCAAACGCGAATCCGCCGGCGGTCCGCTGATTGACATTGGCGTGCACATGCTCGACCTGATCATCTGGCTGATGGGGTGCCCGAAACCCGTGTCCGCCACGGGCCACGTCAGCCGCAAGTTCGGGGATCGGGAAGGCCTGTGCAACGGCGAGTGGGGGGTGCCGTATCCGTTGACGGAGTTCGATGTCGAGGACCACGCGGCAGCGTTTATCCGGTTCGATAACGGCGTTGCGCTGAGCCTGGAAGTGAGCTGGGCGGCCAACATCCCGAAAGACGTCCAGGGCTTGCGAATACTGGGCGACAAGGCGGGCGTCAGCACCGAACCCCTGACGGTCACCAGCGCGGCGGACGGCGCCTTGACGAGCATGCAGTATGACTGGCTGCCCGAACAGGAAGGCCATCGCATGGAGATCCTGCATTTTGCCGGATGCGTGCGCGACGGCCTGCCCGTGCGCGTGAAGCCCCAGGAATCCCTGCGCATTCAGCAGATTCTTGACGCCATCTACGAGTCCTCGAAGCGGGGCAAAGAAGTGGCGATCAAGTAGGGCGGCGCGTATAGGTCTTGTAGGACCCATAGCTCGCGCGCCGGGCGTCGCGGGAAAGGAGAATTTCCGCCGCGGCGTATGGTATCGTGGCGGTTCCGCCTGTTTAGTGGAAGATACACCCTGTTTGACGGGGCGTGGAGTCAACCGGAGTCTGAGGAGAACACGAGCGATGGCGCAGCAAGACATTGGGCTGATCGGTCTGGCGGTGATGGGCGAAAACCTTGTGCTCAACATGGCCAACAAAGGGTTCGGGGTGGCGGTGTACAACCGCACGGTGGAGAAGGTGGACAAGTTCGTCCAGGGCCGGGCGAAGGGCAAGGCCATCGTGGGGTGCCACAGCATCGAGGAACTGGTGAAGAACCTCAAGACACCGCGCCGCGTCATGCTGCTGGTGAAGGCGGGAGACGCGGTGGATTCGTTCATCGAGCAGCTTATCCCCCACCTGGAACAGGGCGACATCATCATTGACGGCGGCAACAGCCATTTCCCGGACACCATCCGCCGCACGAAGTACGTGGAGAGCAAGGGATTGCTTTACATCGGCACGGGGGTGTCGGGCGGTGAAGAGGGCGCGTTGAACGGTCCGTCGATGATGCCGGGCGGGTCGCCGGCCGCGTGGCCCCATGTGAAGAAGATCTTCCAGACCATCTGCGCGCAAACGGATTCGGGCGAGCCGTGCTGCGACTGGGTCGGCGAAGGCGGCGCAGGCCACTTCGTGAAGATGGTCCACAACGGCATCGAATACGGCGATATGCAGATGATCTGCGAGACCTACCAGATGATGAAGGAAGGTCTCGGCATGAGCAACGAGGAAATGCATGACGTGTTCGCCGAATGGAACCGGGGCGAACTCGACTCGTATCTCATCGAAATCACCCGCGACATCCTCGGCTACAAGGACGAGGATGGCAACGCGGTCGTGGATCTCATCCTCGACACGGCGGGCCAGAAGGGCACGGGCAAATGGACGGCCATCGCCGCGCTGGACGAAGGCCAGCCCCTCACCCTGATCGGCGAAGCGGTATTCGCGCGCTGCCTGTCGGCGCTGAAGGAAGAGCGCGTCGAAGCGTCGAAACAGATCAAGGGCCAGACCCTGCCCTTCTCGGGCGACAAGAAAGCGTTTGTGGACGACTTGCGGAAGGCCCTGTACGCGGCGAAGATCGTCTCGTACGCGCAGGGGTATCAGTTGATGCGTTCGGCTGCGAAGACCTACGGCTGGAACCTGAACTACGGCGGGATCGCGCTGATGTGGCGCGGCGGCTGCATCATCCGCTCGGTCTTCCTCGGGAAGATCAAAGAGGCGTTCGACAATAACCCCAATCTGGTCAATCTGCTGCTGGACCCGTTCTTCCGGAACGCGGTTGCGTCGGCGCAGTCGTCGTGGCGCAACGTGGTCATCGAAGCGGCGAAAATGGGCATTCCCGTGCCCGCGATCAGCACCGCGCTGGCCTACTTCGACGGCTACCGGCACGAGCGGCTGCCCGCCAACCTGCTCCAGGCCCAGCGCGACTATTTCGGCGCCCACACCTACGAGCGGGTCGACAAACCCCGCGGGGAATTCTTTCACACCAACTGGACCGGCCGCGGCGGCGACACGGCGGCGTCGACTTACACGGCGTAAGCGGGGTCCGGAACCTGAGACATACCGGCCTGCGGCGGCCCGGCGGGGCGCCGCAGGCCGGTTTCGTTTTGCGGGGGCGGCGCTATCCGGCCGCGGGCGGAGTCCACAGGGTGGCGGCGATGTAGCGTTCCGGGCCGGTCGTGCGTTCGTTGATGTAGTAGGTGGTGACCACTTTGCCGTCCGGGCGCTGCACACTGCGGACGTAGCCGATGTCGCGGTCGTAGCCGTCGTCGCGCAGGACAATTTCATCGCTCCAGGTCTGGCCGCCGTCGCTGCTGAGCTTGGCGGCGATGCGGAACGGCCGCATCCGGACGCCATAGGTCAGGCAGAGGCGTCCGTCGGCGAGCTTGATGAGGCTGGGCGGATTGCCCTCGCCCAGGGTATCGACGGGGTCGTTCAGAAACTCCCAGGACCGGCCGTTGTCCCGGGAGATGTAGGCGGCGATCCAGCGGTTGGAGATTTCCCGGCGCCGGATGGTGGTGACCAGGGTGTTTTCCGACAGGCGGACCGTGGACGGCATGATGCCGAATCCTTCGGGTTCGGGCATGATCCAGGACAGGAATTCCCAGGTTTTTCCGCCGTCAATAGTGCGCATGCAGAAGGGGCGCCCCTCGGAACCGTCGGATTTTCCGGCGGTCTGGAAGAGCAGGCACTCGTGTTTTCCGTCGACGATGTAGTCGGTGCGGGCGGCGATCCCGTTGACGCCCACATTGGGCAGGAGGAAGGGGCCTTCCCAGGTGTGGCCGCGGTCGTTGCTGTAGTAGAACTTGGAGGGGCTCTGGGCGTCGATGTCGGTCATGCGGAGGGTCAGGGCGAAATCGGGGTGCGTGAAATCGATCCCGCCGGGGCATGCGCGCATCTCGGGAACGGGCAGTCCGGGCGTTTCGGTGCCATGCAGGGCGTCGCCCTGGGCGATGAGGTAGCCCTTTTCGGCGGGATACTCGAGCGCCCAGGTTTCGCCGCCGTCGAGGCTGCGGGCGAGCCAGTGTTCCTCGGGCTTTTCGCGGTCGATATGATGGCGGGTCGGTCCGAGATCCTTGTAGTATCCGCGGGAAAACCCCACGAGGATTTCGTTGCCCCAGTTCCACATGCCGTAGTTGGCCGGCCACCCGCCGAACCGGCCTTTTTCGTAGTAGACCTTCACATGCGTTACATCCACAGTGCTGGCCCCTCCCTCTGCTTCGCCGGCGGCCCACGCGAACGCGGGCAGCACGGCCATGATTGTCAACCCAATAACAAGATGAATTCTCATTGCACGCATCCTCATGTGTTCAGATTTCGTATGACCGCGAAATCGCCGGTCCGGGCGGCCTCGAGCACCGGGCCCATGTAGTCGTTGACCTGTTCGCTGGCCAGGTGCACGGGCATGTTCTGGAGTTTCATCGCGAGCCGGGGGTCTCTGGCGGCGGCCAAAGCGCGTTCGATATGGGCGGGAGTGAACCCGGCCACTTCGCCCAGGGTGAGCGGGAACCCGATGTCGCGGGAAAGGTTCAGCATGGCCTCGGCGACGGCCAGGCCGAGGTCGCGTCCGTGCAGCGCGGAGAGGTTTATGCGGGTGTATCCGGCCGCGCGGTAGATCTCCCCCACTTCGCGCAGCCGGTCCTCGATGGCCGGCGCGAAGAAGACGGTGTAGTACGGGTTCATGAGCGCGCAGGCCCGTCCGTGGGACAGCACATCCACCAGCGAAAAACTGGTGAGATGCGCGCCGTTGGTGCCGCCGAGCATGATGGCGTATCCCCCGAGATCGGTCCCGAGCCCGAGGGCTTCGCGCGCCGCCAGATCGTCCGGCTCCGCACAGGCCGGTTTCACGTGGCGCACCAGAAGCTCGATGCCCAGCAACGCCACGGGCCGGACCCGCTCGAGAACGTCCCCGGACGCGCCGTAGAACACCTCGAGGCAGTGCGATACGCCGTCCAACGCGCCGTCCATGGTGAATTCCGGCGACATGGTTGTGGTTTGGGCGTAATCGAAGAGGCAGCGCGGCGGCACGACGGCGTCGTCCACGATGAGCATTTTCTGGGCGGTTCCGGCGTCGGTTATGTTCGCGTACCTGGTAAGATGGGCGGCCGAACCCGCGGCCAGCTGTACGGCGAGCATCGGGAGCATCTGTTTCCCGGTGTCGGCGAGCAACCGGGTGACCTGGCCCGTCCCGAAATACTCGTCGAGGCCGGGGTGACCGGGAGCAAGGGCCATCCGGGCCACGGCAGCCTTGGCCGCATCGATGGTGCTGCCGCCGCCCACGGCGACCACCAGGTCCGGGGTTTGCCCGGCGAGGGCCGTGGCGATGCGGAGCACGTCTTCCCGGGGGGCATTGGGCCGTGCGCCGGGGACGAAGTCGTCTGTGGCGACGCCGGCGCTCGCGAGCGCCTCGCGCACCCTCTCGTGCAGGGGCGGTCCCCACGGTTTGCCAAACCCGGAGGCCACCACAACGGCGCGGGAACCAAGGGTTCGGGCGTGTTCCCCCAGCTTTTCGAAGCAGTGCACGCCGTAGACGTAGGCACGGCCTTTGAACCGGGCGATATGTGTCTGGGCCTGCTCCCGCTGGTACGGTGTCACGAGGGGTCCCCTCCTTCCAAGAGTATTATACGGGATTGGAGCGAAAATGCTCGCAAACCGCCGGATTGGTTATAATGGGCCCAGTGTGGATGGGAATCCGGTTATCGTTACCTGGGGGTGAATATGTACGTAGGACGCATTGTAAGCATTGCCATGACCAAGGACAGCCGCCTGTGCGGCGTATACCGGGTGTCGAGCCGCTCGTTTCCTAACCGGACGGCGGTGTTGCGGGAGAACCGGGTGAGCATCGTGCCGAAGCCCGGCCACGAGGC
>JAAYAQ010000341.1 GCA_012719295.1 Candidatus Hydrogenedentota bacterium
CCCTAAATAGCACCGGGCACAAAGGCCCACAAAGAGTGCGGATGGAAGGACGGCGAAAAGCTCCAGGACCGTAAGGCGCCACGTCGCCTTGCTTGACATTACCTTCTCATGGAAGGGGAGACGGGGGACAGGGATCACAAACCACCCGTCTCACGAAGACCCTTTATGCGGGGCGCATTAAGTGCGATTGCCCTGGGTTGCGCCCGGGGATGCGCTCGGGTAGTATCGAGGCGGGAGATTCGCCTGAACGGGGCCTGTGCGAAGGGACACATGCGGCGGGACACGACCGGCGCGCGCTGGCGGCGCGGCTTGTTTCGTCCGGCGGACACCGGGCACGCCCCCGTGATTGAAGCGGAAGATCTTGGATTCGTGCTCGGTCGTATCCGGAGGGGATCTTGATGAAGCTCGCGGAAGTACTCGAACAGGTTCAGGAAAGCGACCCGCAGGGCGAGGTGGCGTTGTACTGGGACGATTCCATGGCCTGCATGCCGGATTCGCTGCCGTTCCTGGAGCCGGACCAGATCGCTGAGAACCTCGAGTGGGGCGGCTTGGGAACCACTCACCAGGCCGCTCTCGAAGAATCGGCCCAGCACATCGCTGGGACACCGGCCTTGAAAGCCCTGGCGTGGCATGCCTACCGCCGCCTGTATGACCGCGAGGACCGCGTCGATTTCAATCTCTGGCCTGTGCTCGACGATGCCATGAACGATTCGAGCGGCTGCTTTTATCTCCTGATCGGCATGGCCATGGTGCCGCGCACCCGCGCCGTCCACACATCCCTCGGCGTGCCCGACGCGGTGACCCGCGAAACCTGTCTCCAGGTGGCGTGTTTCGCCGACAATTTCAGCCGCGGGCGGCACGGCCGCCTGGGCCTGTTCCGGGGCCAGTTGTTCTGGATGCGCAATTACACGCAGGGCCGGCTGTTCCGGCTGGGGCGCTTCGAATACCGTCTCCAGCCCATGGAACCCTTCGTGCACGTGTTTCGCCACCGCGAACAGGGCTTCACGGTCGCCCTGTCCGGCGATGGGCGGTGCTACGACGCCGCCGGGTACGCGGTGCAGACCGGCGCCGCCGGGAGCTGGCAGGCCGCATTCACCCTGTCTGACGACACGGCGCGCGGATTCCCGATTCATCCCGCCGGCCACGCCCTGCGCCGCGAGGTCACCCTGCCGCGTTCGGAATGGGACTACGTCGTGAAGCCCGGCGATTACATGCTCGACACGCACATTCCCTCCGGCGGCCAGATGACCCCCGAAAAATGCCTCGATACCATGCGCCGGGGCGTCGAGTTTTTCCGGCGCTTTTTCCCGGACAAACCGTTCCGCAGCTTCTGGTGCCATTCGTGGATCTTCGGGCCCCAGTTGGAGAAGGTCCTGCCGGAAACCGCCAATCTCGTGAAATACATGCGTGAGGTGTACCTGTATCCCGTCTACTCGGAAGACGGCGGGTTGTGGTTCATCTTCTTTCAAGACAAGTTCGATCCCGCCACCGCCCCGCGCGAAAACACGCTCCAGATCGCCGTGGCCCAGTACCTCGAAAACGGCGGCGAGTGGCGCGAAGGCGGCATGATCGCCCTCG
>JAAYAQ010000342.1 GCA_012719295.1 Candidatus Hydrogenedentota bacterium
GGCTATTCTCTTTCGTCCCTTCGGGACTCAATCGGACCGCGGGTTCATCCCGTTTTCTTTCGTCCCTACGGGACTCGTGGTTTGAGGGATACGGGCGCACCCACCACTGAAGTGGTGGGCTATTCTCTTTCGTCCCTACGGGGCTGAATTCGGGCGCAACGTTGATCCCCGGGCTTAGACCCGAGGTCATTCTCCTTGGTCCCTACGGGACTCCATCTGGGCGCGGCGTTCTTCCCGTTTTCTTTCGTCCCTGACGGGACTCCATCTGGGCGCGCAACTGATTTCCAGGCTGAACGTTCGCCGGTTCACATTCGACGCCTGCGGTGCCGTTCGGAAGAGCGGCCGCGCGCTTTATCCCGCGAAGGGAATGGGGCATAATCGCGGCTCGACGGTTCGGGGGAGGGTCCGTCGCGGAACGCGGCCGCGTGTTCGCGGAGGGCGTTCCGCGGGATCGCACGGCAACATTCCGGAGGTTCACCATGGCTAAGATCGCATTCATCGGGGCCGGCAGCCTGGGCTTCACGCGGGGGCTTGTGCGCGACATTCTCACCTTTCCGCTGCTGCGGGACGCAACGATTTCGCTCATGGACATCGACCCGGAGCGCCTCGATTTCGCGTACCGGGCGTGCACGTCCATCGTGGAACGGGGCAACTATCCCGCGAAGGTCGAAGCCACTCTGGACCGCGCGGCGGCCCTCAAGGGCGCCGATGCCGTGTTGTGCACGATCCTCTGCGGCGACGTGAAGGTCTGGCAGCACGACATTCTGATCCCGATGAAGTACGGGGTAAACACGAACGTCGGCGATACGCGGGGTCCGAGCGGCATTTTCCGCGCCCTGCGCACCATTCCGGTCATGCTCGACATCTGCCGGGACATCGAGCGCCATTGTCCTAATGCGCTGCTGCTGAATTACACCAATCCGATGGCGATGCTGTGCCGGGCGATGCAGCGCGCAACGACGGTGCAGGTGTCGGGGCTGTGCCACAGCGTTCAGGGCACGGCCGCCATGCTCGCCGAGTGGATCGGCGCGCCCATGGACGAGATCACCTACGTCTGCGCGGGGATCAACCATCTCTCGTGGTTCATCGAATACCGGTGGAACGGCCGGGACGCGTATCCGCTGATCCGCAAAGCGATGCGCCGCAAGAACGTGCTCAATACCGAGCAGGTGCGCAATGAGATGTTCCTGCACCTCGATTACTACGTCACCGAATCCAGCGGGCACAACTCCGAATACAACTGGTGGTTCCGCAAACGTCCCGAGTTGATTGAGAGGTACTGCACGACCGGCACGGGATGGAATCCGGGTCATTACGCGTACATTCTCGATGAATACCGCAGACGCGAGCGCACGTGGAAGGGCGAGGTCAGGCAGTGGTTTGCCGATGGCGCGCCGTTCCCGCTCGAACGCGGCCATGAATACGCTTCGAACATCATCAACGCCCGGATGGGCGGCGACCCCTGCAAATTCAACGGCAACGTCCCCAATACCGGCCTCGTCACCAACCTGCCGCAGGACGCGTGCGTCGAGGTGCCCGTGCTGGCCGACCGCCGCGGGCTCAACCCGATTCACGTGGGGGCGCTGCCCCCGCAATGCGCGGCCCTCACAAACGCCGCCATCGCTTCGGAGGAGTTGGCCGTCGAGGGATGCCTCACCGGCGACCCCAAACGGGTGTTCCAGGCGATCGCCTACGATCCGTTAACGGCGGCCGTGCTCTCCCTCGCCGAAATCAAACGGATGGTGGCCGAGATGTTCCGCGGGAACAAGCCCCACCTGCCCCAGTTCAAGACCATCGCGTTCTGA
>JAAYAQ010000343.1 GCA_012719295.1 Candidatus Hydrogenedentota bacterium
CCCCCCTACTGCCGCGTCTGCATGAACGCGTCCCACAGGTCACGGCGGATGAAGACCACCAGCCGGATGCCGGGGCGCAGCCCGTAATTCTCGGACTGGTATTTGGATTTCAGGCGCGCGTGGACTTCCGGGGCCAGTTTCGCGGTGGTGACCACCATGGGCGCGTCGCAATCCTCGGGGACGTCACCCCAATATCCCACGTTGCTGAAGTGGCGCAAATACCACGGCAGCGGCCAGTAATTGAGCCCCGGCGTGATAATGCGAATCAGCATGTCGTGTTTCTCGGGCGCGTATGGGGCGATGGCCTCGGCGCGTTCGCCCAGATGCCTCACGCCGCTCACCGGATGGGCGTACACGTAGGGATTGCGGGGGTCGTCGTAGTAATCGAAATTGACCAGATACGACTGCCAGCCCAGTTGCACGGTCAAGGCCGCGAGCACGAGGCCCACCACGGCCTTCGGGACGTACCGCAGCGCCCCCGCCGCTCCGGGCAGGCATGGCGTGAGCCGCAGCAGCACAACGGCTCCCGCCCCCGCCAGCAGAATCATCCCGTGGAGGCTGCACAGGATCGACCATGGCGTCTTGTAGTTGATGCTCGAATAGACCGCCGTGGTCGCGACCGTGTAGACGGTCACAAACCGCAGAAAATGCACGTTGCCCGGTTTGTTGTCGCGGTCGTGGCGCACCAGCGCGCTGACGCCGCCCACGAGGGCCAGCCCCACGAGCAGGGCCTCGCTGAACACCGGCCCCGCCGAACGGTGCGTGTATAGGAGCAGGCGCAGGTAGTACGTCGCGGGATGGTGATGAATGCCCGACTCCACGGCCCGCTGCAGGTACACCGTGTACGACATCACCGAGTCGATGATGCCCTGCGGGTTGGTGAAGAACGACGAGAACATGAGCATCGACACCAGCGCGCCCGCCGCGACGAACGCGGCGACCTGCCGCACCAGCCCCGGACGCAGGTCCTCCGACTCGCCCCGCCGGAACACCCGGTTGAGGGGGTGTTCCTCGTCGTGAATCCGCGCCCAGATCGGCGTCAGCATGAACGCCACGGCCACGCCGAAATACGAGATGACGCAGGTTTCCTTGCTCGAGTGCATCATGCCGAGCGACGCCCCGCACAGCGCCGCCCACGCCACGTTTCTGCGCCGGGTGTACCGCCATCCCGCGACCAGCGTGGCGAACGTGAAGAACACCAGCAGCGATTCCTGAATGTAGTACCGGCTGTAAAAAACCATCGCGGGCGAAATCGCCGTGAACAGGCCCGCAATCAACGTCGCGCGCCGCCCCAGTCCGTCCCGCGCCCACCACAAACACAACACAATGCCCAGCCCGAAAATCACCGGCACGACGCGGTAATGCACCTCGGTCGAATCGGCGAACCGTTCAATGCCTCCCAGCCACAAGGCGGGCACGGTCAGGTAGTACAGCGTGGGGCCGTGATACTCCTCCGGGTCATACGCGTACTCGCCTTCCTCGTAGAGTTCCTGGCCGGCCTTAAACGCCTGCACCGCCTCGTCGCCGTGGAACACGCGTTCGTCCAGGCGCGGCACGCGGTACGCGGCCGCCAGGGCCGCCGCCGCCACGAATCCCGCCACAAACCACCACGCCAGTTTCTTCTGCTCGTTTACCGCAACGCGTTCCATGGTCCTGCCATCTCGGGCCCGCACGCCCGGCGCCCGGGCTCGGGCCCTGATTCTCGCAATCCATCGCGGACCGGACGATCCGCACCCCCCAAAAAAACGGCCCACCGTCACGCGCACAGGCACGACGGTGGGACGAGTATGCGTTATTGCTTCGGTTGAATAAAAGTCAGCGCCCTATTCGGCCGGGACGCCCCACACTTCCACTTCCACGTAATTATTGCGCTCGTTCGAGGTGTTCCCCTTGCTATAGAGGCGCACGTAGCGCGCTTCCGTGCCCTTGCCGTCAACCAGGCGGCCTTCGTTGCTCTCGACGTATTCCTTGTCCGTGCCCGCGCCAAGGCCCGCCGAATTGTCGTGATCGTTGTTGTACAGGGTCACCACGTCCTGCGTGAAATCGGGGTCATTGGCCACGCGCACCACGAAATCGTGGTAGACACGCTCGGACGTGTGGAAGTGCCATACCAGGATCGCGTAGAGCTTGTGCTTCTTCTGCAGGTCGATCTGCACCCACTGAAGACCTTTGTCCAGTTCCACCAGGCTCTTTTCCTGGAAGCCCTTGTCGCCGTCGGTGACCATGGGCAGCTTGCCCATCGACGGGGTCTTGTCGCTGCTCGTGACCGGCTTGCCCTTGGATACCAGTACGGTGCCGACCGGCGCCATGAACGGGTCGCGCGCCTTGTACGTGAACTCCAGGTTCTCCGACCAGTAATCCAGCGGCGTGCCCATAAACGATTTCTCGGGCAGTTCGATCTTCAGGGGCGCCTGTTCCTCGCCCGCAAACGCCGGAACGGCCGCAACCGTGAACAGTATCGCCGCGCCGAAAATGGTAACCATCGCGTATTTCATTCGTAACCTCCTTGAATTCAAGGCTTACAGCCCAATAGTGTACCCGGATAAAGGACGCCAAAACGGTCCCACGTATTCACACAAAATTCCGCGAAACCCTCGCACCACATACCCGCAAAGTATCCTTTTTTCAGAGGCGAAAAGTCAAATTCGCGCCCCCGCCCACGATCGCCGGAGGTCGGCTCGGTCTTCTTGTCTTGTTGTGGACTTAGTGGACATGGTGGACGGGGTGGACCGCGCCCTACCGGACATCCCAACAGCGATACATTGTCGCGCCGGGGCGGCGAGATCGGTGGAATGATAAAAAAGGCCCGCGGGCAATCTTTTCACCCACGGGCCTTCCAGATAGTTTTCATGGTACCGGGGGACGGGTTTGAACCGTCGACCTCTGGATCCACAATCCAGCGCTCTAACCAGCTGAGCTACCCCGGCAATGTCACCGTTGCCGCGTCCGTGTCTCATGTAATGCCACCGC
>JAAYAQ010000056.1 GCA_012719295.1 Candidatus Hydrogenedentota bacterium
ACAGGGCGAGAGCTTTTCGACACGGCAACATGACGCCGGCATGACGCCGCCATTGTTCGCCGTTTCCGCGGCGTGGTAGAATAGAGGAGTTATTCACTGGCCGCCTTGTGAGGCGCGAGAGGAGTCAACGTCGGTGTGGTTCCGGAAAAAGGATAGACTTTGCGACGTGCCGCCCCATTTGCGCGGCGGCGATCAGCCCGGCGGGCAGAAACCGTCTTTTTACCGCATCGAGTTCGATATGTTGAAAAAGGGCGCTGTATTGCAGCGGCGTGGAAAGCCCATTCGGCAGTTCGCCGTCACGGTGAATATGTCTACTCGTGTGGTTACCAGCGGGGAAGTCGTTGATCGGGAGACCTTTGATGCGCTCGTGGCCGCCGGCGCCGTAGACCGTCCGACCGAAACTGCCTTCAGCGCGGACCGGGGTATTGCCACGCAGGCGCCCCCGTCAAGGAACCCCGGCAGCATCGAGGAATAGGAGTGGGAAGTTCGATCTCCCTGGCCATGATCGTCAAAGATGAGGGCCAGGTATTAGATGAGTGTCTGCAGTCCGTCCGGGACCTGGTCGATGAGATCATCATCGTCGACACGGGTTCACGCGACGAGACCCTGGAAATCGCCCGTGAACACGGCGCCCGGATTGTGGGCTATCTCTGGTGCGACGATTTTGGCGCCGCACGCAACGAATCGCTACGTCTGTGCACCAAGGACTGGATCCTCGTGCTGGACGCCGACGAACGCATTGCGGCCGACGATCTGCCCGCCATCAAACGGCTCGCCAAAGGCCCCGCCGCGTTCGCCTACGAGTTCACTACGCGCAACTACACCAACGCGACCAATGTCGCCGATTTTCAGCCGTCTGCCCCCCGCGATCCGCATGCCCGGGGATTCGCCGGTTGGCATCCCAGCACCAAGGTCCGCATGTTCCCCGCGGGCGCCGGCGTGCGGTTTGAGGGGAAAGTCCACGAGCTGGTCGAACCTTCGCTGGCCCGCGCGCGGATCGCGATTGAGGCCTGCCCCGTACCCATCCACCACTATCCCCATCTCAAGGACCCCAATCGCACCCGCGACAAACAGGAGATGTACCTCCGGCTGGGCCACGATAAGGTGGCCCAGAATCCCACGGATCCGAAAGGCTACATCGAACTGGGAAACCAGTACGCGGAAGTCCACGAATACGAAAAAGCGGCTGGGGCGTACCGCGAGGCCCTTCGCCTCGATCCGTCCAACGCGCTCGCGCTCCGGGATCTGGGCGGGGTTCTGCACCTCGCCAACCGCTCGGAGGAGGGCAAGAAGGCGCTCCTGCTGGCTGTCCGTCTGGATCCCCGGCTCGCCGGCGCCTGGCGCAACCTGGGCGTGATCTACCTCGACCAGAAGCAGTGGCCCGCCGCGGTCGAGAGCTTCCAAAACGCGCTCAAGGCCGAGCCGGGCTGGGCGGATGGCTACCGCTACCTGAGCATCGCACTGGAAGGCAACGACGACTTCGCCAATGCCGCCGAGGCCTCTCGAAAAGCCCTGCTGAGCCGCCCGGATTGCCCGGAATGCCTGCGTCTCTACATCCACCAGATGCTGCGCCTGGAGCGCCGCAAGGAGGCGCGCGAAACCCTGCAACGCCTGATCGACGAGCGCGCCTGCGTCGCGCACGTCCATAACGCCCTCGGCGAACTGTATTTCTACGACGATCGCCTGGAAGACGCGAAATCGCATTTTACCCGCGCCGGACGTCTGGGCAGCTCCGCGGGATACAACAACCTGGGCGTGGTGCTTATGAAAGAGCAGCGCTACAGCGAGGCCGCGGCCGCGTTCGAACAGTGCCTCCAGCAGGATCCCTCCCACCACGGCGCCCTCTCCAATCTGCAGAAAGTGCGCAATCGCATCTGACCCGCGGCTCCCGGGCAGCCACCGGCAGGCCGCCGCCGGCCCCGCCAGGGAAACCTCCGGGCTAAAGGTTTTTCCGCCCGGTGCCGATAGACTCCCTGGAGCCGATGGAACCGGCTCCAAAGCCGATGCAGGGACGCAAAGGCGTAAATATCACGGAGGATATGAGCCATGGGTCTTCGGATCAACACCAACATTGCGGCGATCAATGCAGCCCGCACCTTGCGCGGAACAACGCGCCAACTCAACACCACCCTCGAACGCCTGGCCAGCGGTCTCCGCATCAATCGTGCCGCGGACGACGCTGCCGGTCTCGCCATCTCGGAAGGGTTCCGCACCGTCATTCGCGGGTCCGCGGTGGCCCAGCGCAATTCACAGGATGGCATCAGCCTCGTGCAGACGGCGGAAGGCGCGCTGAGCGAGGCCACCAACATCCTGCAGCGCATGCGCGAACTGGCGGTTCAGGCGGCCAACGGCACCCAGAGCACCGCCAACCGGGAATCGCTCGACCTCGAAGTGAAACAGCTGCTCCAGCAACTCGACGACATCGCCTTTGACACCGAATTCAACGGCCTCTGCGTGCTGAGCTCCGCCCAGACAATCACCCTCCAGGCAGGGTTCCGCGCGGGCCAGACGATTGAAATCGCGGTCGCCGGCGCGTCGACGGCCAATCTCGGGGTGACCACCGTCTCCCTGTCCACCATGGAAGCCGCCGTCTCCTCGCTCGCCATCCTGGATGCCGCCATTCAGAGCGTCAGCCAGCTCCGTGCGACCTTCGGCGCCGTGCAGAACCGCCTTGAATTCACCATGAACAGTCTCGCCATCACCGAGGAAAACGCGTCGGCATCCGACAGTGCCCTCCGCGACGCCGATATCGCCACCGAGACCATCCAGTTCACGCGCACCCAGATCCTCATCAGCTCGGGCACCGCGGTACTTGCCCAGGCCAATCTGGTGCCTCAGACCGCCCTCCAGCTGCTCGGCGGATGACGCGCGCGACCCCATAGACCGCTCATACCTTCTGCAATTTGAAAGCCGCGCCGGCCCTGGCGCGGCTTTCTTTGTGTCCGCCCGCCAAGATAAACCCTTTACAAAAAACCACTTAGCTGCGAAATGCCCCGCCCCTCGCGCCCCGGTTTCTCCGCATACGCCAAAAAAATCCGCCCATTTCAAAAAAAGTGCTAAAGTCCGCCGCTAAAGTTGCCGATATATTCGTCGACAACGGCGGAATGTGGCCGCAACGCACAGCCGTCCAATTCGACGGGGGACTCCCCACTATAACGGCCTGCACGCGCGCTTGCGTCGTGAATGCGCTCTAACACCACCTGTGAAAAACACAGGCTCCGTAGGGCAGGGGCACAGTTGAACGAGACCGGGCGAAGGCCAGAGCCAATGCGCTTCATGCCTTGGCCAGTCTGGAACAGACCGTCCTGGGTTGCCGGGGAGAGGCCATACGCGCCTCAAGGGATTCCCCGGGGACGCATCGGCTGCCTGTGGGGGCGCTCCAGGGACAGGAGACGCCCCATCCTAAGGCTGGTCCGGGAACTTCGCACGATCGCAGCCTGCCGGTGGCTGCCAAGAACCGGTTTGGATTCGCGCCGAATCGTCTTCGCATGATGTTCGGGATGGTGTTTGGGACACGCTGTTTCGAAGAAGGCGTTCGGCATTGCGGTGCGCATGGATGCGCCAATTTGTCACTCAAGGAGGATAGACCATGGGACTCAGGATCAATACGAATACGGCGGCTATCAACGCTTCGCGCGTGTTAGCCCGCTCCACGAAGCAACTCAATAAAGCGCTCGAACAGCTTTCGAGCGGGCTTCGCATCAACCGGGCGAGCGACGACGCCGCCGGTCTCGCCATCGCCGAAGGGTTCAACTCGGTCGTGCGCGGCACGCGGGTGGCCCAGCGCAATGCGCAGGACGGCGTCAGCCTGATGCAGACCGCCGAAGGCGCGCTGAGCGAAACCACGAACATCCTGCAGCGTATCCGCGAGCTGGCGGTTCAATCGGCCAACGGCACGATGACGACCGCCAACCGGGCCGCCTTGCAGGCCGAAGTGACCCAGTTGCTGGAGCAGATCGACGACATCGCTTCCGACACCGAGTTCAACGGGCTCCGCGTCCTCAGCGCGGCCCAGACGATCACCCTGCAGGCGGGGCCGCAGGCCGGACAGACCCTGCAGCTCCAGCTCAGCGGCGCCAAAGCCTCGGACATCGGCGTCAGCTCGGTGAGCATCTCGTCGCAGGATGCCGCGGTATCCGCGCTCAGCATCCTGGACCTCGCCATCAACAGCGTTTCGTCGCTGCGCGCGACCCTCGGCGCCTTCCAGAACCGCCTCGAGTTCACCATCAATACCCTGGCCATCCAGGAAGAGAACTCGGCCGCGGCCGAAAGCGCCATCCGCGACGCCGACTTTGCCAAGGTGACGACGGAATACACCCGGACGCAGATCCTCATCAGCGCAGGCACCTCCGTGTTGGCCCAGGCCAACGTGGTGCCGCAGACCGCGCTGCAGTTGCTCGGGTAGGTCGCGCCCCGATCGTTCGAGCCACGTGAGATAGATCGACTGCCGGCCCGGCAGCAGGTTCCCGAAAACGCGGAAGCCTCTGCCGGGCCGCTCCGTGTCGTTGATCCCCCCGGTGCGACGCCCTATGATGCGCCCGTATCCGCACTCACACCTGTACGGGAGACCGGTTCATGAAAATCAGCGCCGCCGTGATCGTCCGCAACGAGGAGGCCATGCTCGCCGGCTGCCTGAAATCCCTCCTCCCGCTTGCCGATGAACTCGTGGTGGTGGACACCGGCTCGGACGACCGGACCGTCGCGATCGCCCTGGAGTTTACCCCGCACGTGTACTCGTTCGAATGGCAGGACGACTTCGCCCTGGCCCGCAATTACTCCCTCGAGATGGCCACGGGCGACTACGTGCTGGTGGCCGACGCGGATCACCGGGTGGTCCATCCCGCCGCGGCGCGCGGCCTGCTCGAGGATTTCGCCCGCGCGCATTCGCCCAACACCCTGGGCACCGTGATCATACTCAGCGGTGTCCGCGACGGCGGCCATACGATCGAGGAGGCTTCGGCATCGCCCAAATTCTTCCGGCGCGGCCGGTTCACCTTCCAGGGCGCCATCCACGAGCAGCTCGTGCCCGTCGAAGGCGAGGCCCTGCAGGCCCCCACCGGTCTTCAGTACCTCCATTCCGGGTACGAGGATCGCGACGCCCTCCTGGCCCGGATCGACCGGAACCGCCGCATCCTCTCGCGGGAACTGGAACGGCATCCCGACGACGAGTATTACCTCTACCAGTTGGGCAAGGCCGACTTCTGCCGCAAAGAGTACAACGGCGCGGTGCGCGCATTTGAGAAATCCCTGGCGAGCATGACCTTCTCCGGCGCGGCCCTTCCCACGGGAACCAACGGCCGCCCGGTCTCGGAAGACATGCTCATTGACCTGCTGACGTGCCTCGCCTACGCCTGCGCCAATCTCGAACGGTACCGGGAAGCCTGCGACCTCCTGGAACGGCACCGGGCGATGGGCCATCCGGCAACCCGGTGGGCCGATTTCCCCCATGCCCTGGGCTATCTGTACCTCATGCTCGGCGACGTGCCGCGCGCACGGGAAGCGTTTCTCTCCGCGGTGCAGACCGCTTCCCGGCGGGAACTGGTACGCGGCACGGGCGGTTTCAGCGCGTTCTACCACTTGGGCCTGCTCGCCGAAGCCGAGGGCAACATCGGCGCGGCCCTCGGAAACTACCTCCAATCGCTGCAGGCGCGCCCTGATTACACGACCGCGATATCCCGGTGCGTCGATCTCGTCACGGAGCGCCGGGCCGCGCTGCCGCCGGAGATCTGGGAAGCCGCCGACGTCGAGACCCTGGTGACCGTGTATGTGAAGCGTCTCGTGAAGCACCTGGGCGCCGGCGAACGCGACCACGCCCTGATGCTGCTCGCCGCCGCAAAAGCCACCGCCCCCGGACTCCTCGAGGCCTGTTCCGCCGCCCTCCAACAGATCAAGACCGTCGTTGACAATGAGGCATAGTCCTTCAACACGGCCCGCATAGGACCTATGGGACCTATAACCCATAGGTCATCGGGTCTTCTGGCGCTCCAATTGCCTCAGATGGCGCAGCAGGGCCGTCTGGGCTTCCCGATCACCGGCCAGAGTCTGCCACGGAAATGCCGGGGGCTCCTGTTCCGCCTGCTCCAGAAGCGTCCTGACGGCGCTCCACAAGGGCTGAAGCGGAAAACCGCTGTCGCGCAGGCCATGCAGCAGTTTCAACGTCTTGAATGCGTCAAACCACCGGTGGAACTGGGCCAGAAACACGCGCAGGTTCGGACTGTTCTGGCGCAACTTGTTCCAGCATTCCGCGAACTCCTGCCGTTCCAGAAACTCGGCCGCGGGACGGCTGGCGCGCGCCAGCTCCGCCAGGATCCACTCGGGCGCGGCATCGGGACGTTCGTGTACCAGCGAAAGCAGCGCCCCCAGGACGCGGTAGCCCTCAGGATGGTACGTCACGAGCTCCTGCCGGCCGTCAAGACGATCCTGAACCCAGCGTCCCGTTCCGAAGGGCACCCGGTGGGAGGCGCGCGGCGCCGGGTGGACTGTCGTGGCGTGGATCGCCTCGACCCGACCCGTCTTGGCGAGCTGCTGCAGAAAATAAAAATCCTCGCCCGCCTGACGGCGGTTCATCCCCCCCGCGGCGGCGTAGGCCCGGGCCGAACAGACAATCGTCGACCCCACGGTGGCATACGCGTACGGCGAATTGGCAAGCCGCAGGCCGAGCACGTGGCAGCGCAGATGCGTCTCGTACGCCAGAACCGCCGCAACTTCGGCGTCCGCGCCGTCGAGGCGGTGCGCGTAGTCGACGCAGGCCGCCCAGGCCTCCGGACGCGCATAGTGCCGCCGCACCGCCTCCAGATAGTTGGGTTCGACGAGGGTATCGGCGTCCGTAGACAGCAAAACGGCCGCCTCGCCCGCCCCCGCCTGATGCAGCACGCGCAGGGCCGCGTCCAGCCCGATGCGCCTCGCCAGGCCCACCCCGCCTTTCGCGGGCAGTTCAAAACCGGACGACGACGCGTCGATACAGGCCAGTCGAAGCCCCGCCTCCATCACGTCGCGCCCCTCGGCGGCCCCGCCGTCGCGCATCAGCCCGCGCAGCAGATCCAGCGTCTCCTGGTTGCCGGCGATGTCCTCCGCCCGGGCCACGCCCGGCGCCCGGTTGTTGACCACCACCACAACCAGCGCGCGCGCCAGTTCCGCCCGCGGATTCGCCGCCAGGCTGCGCAGGGTCCCCAGGATCCCCGCGCGCTCCGCCAACGCAGGGATCACCACCGCGCACTCGACGCCCTCGATTGGCCCGCATTCGAGACGCCACGGCGCCGCAATCCCGCGTTTGCGAAGATAAGACTCCACCGCGTTCACAACGGATCCTTGTTCACGGACTGAGCGCGCGGCCGTGCTGCCGTTGGCGCGGCTCGAAGCCGTGCCGACCGCACCGGACGCTCAATACACCCGCACAAAATCGACGTCGCACCGGCCTTCGAGACCGGGTTCGCTGTAGTCCACCGCCTCGCCGTTGAAGGGCACTTTGCCCACGAGCAGGCCGGCCGTTTCGCCCGAGGCCGCGTGGCAGCGCTCGAACGCCCAGAGCCGGGCCCAGGTCTGGCCGTCATCGCTTCGCTCGACGATGCCCTGCCGGTCGAGCCAGCGCACCCGCAGCCAGACCCATTGGGCCGGGTCGCAGACCCCTCCGTGGGTCTGCTGCCCGCACACGTCCGATTGCAGGGTCGCGTCCGACCGCGTACCGGCACGAATGCCGCTGCCGTTCGCCCACACCAGCATCGCGCCCGGACCCCACGACTGGCCGCCGTCCGTGCCTTGCCTGAGTTTCACGACAAACCCCCGGGCATGGACCGCGAGGGGAATCTTCAGAAACGCGTACGTGTTGCCGCGCGCCTGGATGGTGAGCGCACCGTCCTGCACCGACAGCGCCTCCGGGTTCGCGGGCGAAACCACCGCTTCGGCCTCGGGCATCGCGTCGAATTCGACGCTGAACACCGGCGCGCCCCAGTCGGGTGCCCGGCGAAGGGCCTCCTGCTCGGCCAGAACCGCGGCCGCACGCGCTTCAACGCCTTCCTGCCGCGCCGCCATCGCAGCATCGACGTCGTTGCGAAGCGCGGGCGTCAGTTTCGGGAAGTATTCGTCCTCGAGCACCTTCACCAGCTCCGGATTGTCGAGCCAGCTTGCGATCACGTGAAACCGGCCATTGGCCCGGAGCACATCGCGTACCAGTTCGGGCGTCACCCCGACCGGCCCGTTGTTGCACAGTACGCCGATGCAGTTGTTGATGTTGTAGCCCGACACGAAATACCGCAGGTACTCGAAATCGGCGTAAGCGCTCTGCCGCCCTTCGCCCCGGAGAATGAAATCGACGTAGGCGTCGGCCTGCGGCAGGTAACAGTGCCCGTTGCCGAGCGCGGACGTCGAATGCCATTCGAGAATGCCCTCCTCGCCGAGGAGCGCGCGCGTGCGGCGGGCCAGGGCATACAGCGCGGCGGGGTTCTGGATGTACTGTCCGTCGAAATAGAGCCCGTCGGGCTTGTGCTCGTTCATGACGCTGGCGATCGCGGCCATGAACAGCTCCATGTTCTCGCCCGTGGCCCAGCCGGGCGGCCATCCCTGGAAATTCTCGAACGAATTGAACGCGGCCGACTCGATCGGCGTGCCTTTCAGGAAATAGTACGGGCTGGTATATACGATGAACCGCATCCCCTGATCATGAAGTGTCGTGCATACGCGCGCGAACTCCTCCGGGCCGTGACGCGGCTGGAAGTCCAGGTTCCAGTCTTTCCACAACAGCACTTCCGATTGAAGCAGCACGATGTTGCCGTAGCCCTTCCAGGCGCGCAGATCCGCATCGGGCGGATACCCCGTTTTGTTTGACCAGTGCCACACCACCTGGTCTTCGAGCGAACGCTCCCACGGATAGGGCTTTGGCGGACACACCCCCAGCCACAGCACCGCGTCCGCGGGCAAAGGGTACGTCGCCACGGTCGCCGCGTAAGGGTCGAAACCGTCGCTCAGCGTCATGTCTGAACAATAAAGCCCGAAGGCGCCCCATTCGTCGGCGAGCAGGTGGTTATTCTCGTAGGAAGCATGCCACCCCGCCGCAATCTTGCGCTCGATCGCCACGTCCCGCGGCACGGCGGTGTGCAGCATGAGGAGCGAATCGCCGTTTATCCGCAGCGTAAGCGGGGAATTCTCCGCCGTCACGCGCACGAATCCCGGGCCCGAGTGCGTGATCCGCAGCCCTTCCAACGGCCGCCCCAGATGCAGCACGGCCACCTCGCGCTTGCGGCCGATTCGCTGGTTGCAGACGATGTCGCCCGATTGCGCATGAACCACGAACACCGCCCCCGTCGTGACCACTTCCACGTCGCCGCCGTCGCGCGCGTAACCCGAGAGCACCTCCATGCCGCGCTGGGGTTCGGGGAACAGCGCGGGATCCATCAGCTCCTGAAACGTCGGCGCGGCAGGCCCCGCGCCCCATACCGGCACGGCGACCATCACCCACGCGCACAACGCAAGCCCGAGCTTACTCATGAGTCACACTCCTCGCCGGTCGTGGCCCGATCGAACACACACAACGCCATCGGAACTGCGGAAAACCGGTTCCCGCCGTTCAATTCCACAGCAGGGCAAGCCGCACAAACCCGAAGACCATCAACCCCACGACGTTCACCGCCACAAACGCGTTGATGAACCAGGTGCTTTCGAGCAACGCGGCCAGCTTTGGCGCGACGCGCGCCAGCGCCGGCAACACCAGCAACACCAGCAAAACGCCATACACCACGTACCCGAAGGGGTTGTAGCGCCATGCATCCGCGAAATCGCCGCCCCCGATGGCGAACACCGAGCGCGTCAGACCGCATCCGGGACAGGGCAGTCCCGTCATGGAATGGAACCAGCACAGGGGCACCTCCGGCAGCCCGCGCCGCCCCACGGCCAGCGTGATCAGCAGCGCCGCCCCCGCCAGAACGCTCAAGATCCCGCGGGTATGACCGGATTGCACTGCCGGCATGCGCGTTACCGTCACAACCCCTCCAATGGGCCGCCCCTCAGTACACGGCCGGGATGCGGTTCTTGAGCTCGTTGTATTTCACGAGCGTGATGACCAGCAGCACCAGCGACGCGGGACCTGCAATGTAGTTCAGGCACGGCACGATGCAGAGCACCGCGGTGATGCAATAGGCAAGCGCCAGCGTGCGGTTGCAGTCGCCCACGTCCATGACGCCCTGGCTGTCGAAATAGCTCTTGAACGAGTCCGACAACTTGAGAAACACAAAGAAGTTCCAGACGATGCCGAAACACGGAATGACGAGCAGCCAGACCATCCCGGGCTCCATTCGTCTGTGTTCCGGCGGAATGCGTTTGTAGAAGCTCGAACGATGAGAATCACTACGATCGAAATGGCGATTCCCACCGCCAGCCCTGCGAGAGCGAAGAGCATCCACATTCCCGACATCATCATTTCCATGCCTTCCGGCATCGACTGGCTTTCCATGGGTCATTCCTCCCTACCTGTTGGGACTCCAGTGTCCGCCAAGATACTGGCTTTCACACCGGATGTAAACACGCAAACGTCCCTCGGTCCCCGGATTGCCCCCCGTGGGGCCCGGCTCCTTCGGAATCGCTCAGGAAAGACGGCCCGCACCGCACCTGGTCCGTACGAGGTTCAGCGCGGGTTCAGGCGCGGCGTTATCGACCCAGTGAATGAGCGCCCCGTTGCGTTCCATGCGCCGGAACCAGGTCTCCTGGCGTTTCGCGAACTGGCAGATCGCCGTCCACAGCCCTTCATACAGGTCTTCCCGGGTGGCGATGCGCCCCTGGAGATACTCCGCGATATAGCGGTATTCCAGCCCCAGGAAATGCAGCTTCTCCCACGGCACTCCCTGTGCCCGCAGCCCCTCGACCTCCTCGAGCATGCCCGCGCCGAACCGTTGCCGCAGCCGGTCGCCGATGCGCCGCCGTAAGACCCTGCGTTCCCAGCGCATGCCCAGGATGAAGGGCCGGATACGGGGCGCGGGCGCGGGCGGATGGTCCCTGGCATATTCGGCAATCTCAATCGCGCGCATGAGCCGGCCCCGGTCGGTCAGATCCGTCGTGTTGTGCAGTTCCGGTTTGAGCGACGCCAGGCGCGCGGCCAGGGCCTCGTCGCTCAAACGCTCCAGGGCCTCGCGCAGCGCGGAATTCTCCGGCGCCTCGACCATCCGGTAGCCTTTCAAGACCGCCTCGATGTAGAGTCCCGTCCCTCCCACCATCACAGGGAGCGCTCCCCGGCTTGTGATCTCTCCGAACGCGTCAAAGCACCGCTGCTGATATTCGAATACGCTGAATTCATGGGAGAGGTCGACCACATCGATGAGATGATACGGAATCGCGCGGCCGTCGGGCACGTACTCGCCGAGGTCTTTGCCCGCGCCGATGTCGAGCCCCCGGTACACCTGGCGCGAATCGGCCGAGATGATCTCGCCGCCAAAGGCGCCGGCCAGGCGCACCCCCAGCGCCGTCTTCCCCGAGGCCGTGGGCCCCAACACCACGAGCATGTTCACGGTTGCAGCATCCATGGGGTTCATCATAGCCCATTCGTGCGCGCATCTCGTACCGCGTGTGCGTTCCAGCCCGGTGAAACAGTGTCTGCCCGCATTGGGTATAATACATAGAAACAAACCGGAGGTGTCTTCATGCGCAATTGCCTGCTGCTGGTCATTATGGCTCTCTTACCGGCGTCCGCGGCCCTGGCCGAAAACACGGCGCCGGGAGAATATCTGCCGCCGCTCTCCCTCACCCTGCTCGAGAAGTCGTGGGATACGCCCGTCTCCCGGGCCGATATCGGCAGATACCTCCTCTTTCCCGCCAAAACCACCATCCTCACGGCCTATGCGGGTCAGAACGAGTTTCTCAAGAGCCAGAAACCGCTCGAGGACAAGGTCCTCGATGTCGCGGCCGGATTCGAGGTCGACTATGGCGAGCTTGACCTCTTTGGCCCGCCCCTCCCTGAAGGCGATACGTTCACCTACCGGGCGCTCGTCTCCTCCCTCGACGCCCGGGCGCTGCGCCTGCGCCTCGACCTCTCGGCCCTGCGCGACGGCGAGGAAGTCTTCGTGATTGACCCGGTCCTGCCGCGGGCATTCGGACCGTACACCGCGGCGGAGGCCCTCGAAGAGGGCCGGTGGCTCCCCGTTACGGAAGGCGACTGGACCCTGCTGCTGGTGCGCTCGCCCCACGCGACTCCGCCCGTGCTCCGGCTCACCAATGTGGCGCACTTTTACCGCGCCTTCAGCGAATTCGTGAAAGAACTCTGGTGCAACATCAACATCGCCTGCGAAGGCAACGCCGCACTCCAGAATGTCGCGGCCGGCGTCGGCATGCTCGTCGTGCCGCGCGTGGGCGGCGACCAGGGACTGTGCACCTGCACCCTCATCAACAACGCCGACACCACCGAAAAGGAACCGTATATCCTGACCTCCAACCACTGTGTGCCGGAGGTCGTCTCCGCCAGCCAGACCGACGTCGTGTGGGACTATCGCGCAACGGCCTGCGACTCCGACGACCCGCCCCCGCTCGGCAGCCTTCCGAGAAGCAACGGGTATCAGATGCTCGCCACCAACAGCAGCCTCGACATTACCCTCATGGAACTGGACAGCGTTCCCAACGGCGCCTTCGGCCGCTATTACGCGGGCTGGACCGACCGCGCCGTCTCGGCCGGCGAAGCCATCACCGGCATCCATCACCCCGATGTCAGCCACATGCGCATCTCGTACGGCGACATCCGCACCAGCAACGCCGCGGGGCTGAACTACGCCAACCAGATCGAGGTGCTCTGGCGCGACGGCGTCACCGAACCCGGCTCCTCGGGCCTCGGACTCCTCCTCAATGCCTCCGGATACCCCATCATCGGCACCCTGAGTAACGGGCCAAGCCACATCTGCGGCGGCACAGCCAACACCGACCGGTTCTCTTCCCTGCGGCTGTTCTTTCCCCAGGTCGAGGGGTTTCTTACCGGCACGCAGAAGCCCGACCCCGCCGGCGACGACTGCCCCGCCGAGGTGGCCTTCAAAAACCAGCCCGAAGTGCTCGAACAGCTCCGCCGGGTCCGGGACGCCTCCCTCATGAAGACCCCCGCCGGCAGGCGCCTGGTCGAGACCTATTACCGCCTGGCCCCCGCCCTCGCGAAAACCGTCCAAAAGTCGCCCGAACTGGCTGCCGCCTTCCGGACCATGGCGCTGACCTTCCTCGCAAATAGTAATTTAACCTGAAATTACCGCTCATAATCGCAGTATAAACCCGAAAAAAGCAGTTTTATTATCTCAGCCAAATCGCGCACACCCCGCAGACAGGGTTTTGACGAAACGTCGGAACTCGAAAATCCCGACTCATTTCCAATACTAGCACACCGACAGGTATTGACAAATACACGACCAAAGGTCACAATGAAGGCGTGTCGTAGTGTCCGTGTGTGGCATGGAAACATTCGGGAGGATTGATAACATGAGAAGACGTCTGGGTTTACCTTAATCGAATTGCTGGTCGTTATTGCCATCATCGGAATTCTGGCGGCAATTCTCTTGCCGGCACTGGCACGTGCCCGCGAGGCGGCTCGCCGTGCGAGCTGCGCGAACAACCTCAAGCAGATGGGCCTGATCTTCAAGATGTATGCGAATGAAAGCCAGGGCGAGAAGTGGCCGAGCCTGCTCAAGGCGTTCCCCTGGGGCGACAATTGCGGCACCCCGAACCA
>JAAYAQ010000344.1 GCA_012719295.1 Candidatus Hydrogenedentota bacterium
ATTCGAGGCCCATTCCCGGGGGAAATGACATGCTTCATCTGCCGCTGTGTATTGTGACCGCGCTTTGTCTGGCCGCGCCGCAGGGAGCGGAACCGGCCCCATCGCACGCTCCGGAACGGTGGTTTGCATACCGTTCGTTCCGGCCCGCTCGGGCGCCGATCCAGGAATTCGCCCAGCTGGGCGTGGATACGGTCTGCATCTTCCCGGCGAACACCGATTGCTCGCTGGGCGTGCCGTACTGTGTGTCGCCGCCGATCTGGATTGGCCCGGACCACTACGATTTTACGTCGCTGGACGGACAGGTCGCGCAGGTCCTGGAGGCGAACCCGAAGGCGAGACTGCTGTGCCTGATCGATCTGAACACGCCTTTATGGTGGGTGCGGCTGCACGGCAGACAGTCGGGGTTCGAGGACACGTTCTATAATCAGGGCCGGACCATCGCGACGCCGAAATGGCGCGAGGATACGAAGGCGTATCTTCAGGCGTTCCTGAGACACATGCAGACATCGCATCCCGGTCTGGTGCAGGGGTATGTGCTGGCGTGCGGGGGAACGACCGAATGGCAGGACTGCAGTTGGGGCGAGGAGAGCGCGACGCGGCGCGCGGCCTGGCGCGCGTGGATGCAGGAACGCGGCAAGCCGGACCCGGTTGACATCCCCCCCGCTTCGGTGCGGGAACACGTCACGCATGGCATCTTTCGCGATCCGAATCAGGATGCGCTGGCCATCGACTACTGGCGGTTTGCGCACTGGATCACGGGAGACGGCATCCTGTACTTCGCGCGCGCCGCGCAAGAGGTGCTCCACCACGAGACGGCCGTCGGCGTGTTCTATGGGTACATTCTGGAACATGCCAACGCGCGGCTGTTGTATGAAGGACATCTCGATTTTGACCGCGTGTTTGCGTCGCCGGACCTGGATTTCTTCATCTCGCCGGGCTCGTACCATGACCGGGACCTCGGCGGCGGCAGCGGGTACATGGTCGCGCTCGAGAGTCTTCGTCATCACGGCAAACGCTTCCTGCACGAGATCGATCACCGGACCCACACCTCGAAATCGGCGGTCGCGCTGGGGGTAGCCGTGCCGGGGCACCAGGCCGGGTTCCCCCATGAGGCGGCCACGATCGCGGGGCTGCGCCGCGAGTTCTCGCTCGCGCTGCTCGAGGGGACGGCCCTGTGGTGGTTCGACATGTTCGGCAACTGGTATACGGGCCCGGCGGTGCTCGGCGCCATCGGGCAGATGCAGACGCTGTGGACGGCGTATGCCCCGGAAGAGCGCGAACCGGCCGCCCAGACGGCCATGATTGTCGACGCGGAAAGCATGCTCTACGTGGACGGCAAGGCGCCGCTCCTTCACGAGTTCATGTCGCGCCAGCGGGCGGGGCTGTACCGGATGGGCGCGCCGTTCGACGTGCTCTCGATGGCCGATGTCGCGACTATGGATATGACGCGCTACAAGCTGTTGCTCTTCCCGAATCTGTTTGTGGTGGACGCAGCCAAACGCGAGGTGCTCGAGGCGAAGGTCCTGCGCGACGGCAGGACCGTGGTCTGGGTGTATGCCCCGGGCATCATCCGCGACAACACGTACGACCCCGCCAACGTGGAGGCGTTGACGGGCCACGTGTTTGGGCAGACCGGCAACCTGGCTTCGAAGCCGATGGACGGATGGACTTCGGTGTTTGCGCCAGCGCCGAATCTGCCGGGCGATGCGTTGCATGATCTCGCGCAACAGGCGGGCGTGCATGTGTATTCGGACGCGCTGGAGCCGCTCTATGCCAACGGGCGGTTCCTGGCCGCGCACACCCGGGACGGCGGCGAGCGGACCTTCCGGCTGCCCCGGAAATGCGTCCGCGTTACCGAGCTGTTCAGCGGGCAGGTCGTGGCTGAGAACACCGACACGTTCACCACGCGGCTCGTTGCCCCGGATACGGTGTTGTACCGGCTGGAGTACTGACACGCCCGCCGAGGGCGCGGGTTCCACACGCTTCCGGTCCCACACCGCGGATGCTGCGCAACGGTTGCTGCCGGCGGATTGAGTGCGATTCCTCTGTGTCGTCTTTGGAAAGCGGGCGGCGGTTGCGGTACAATCGCACTTCCTGGCCGCGCCTGCCACAGGGTGCGCCGGGGGCACACCCGCAGGGGGTACCATAGTGAGCCGATTCCCGTATCTGGAAACCGGACAAACTGCCGCCGACCGCGTGTTGCGCACCGCCTTGCGCGGCGCCGCGACCGTCGTGTTCTTGATCCTGTGCTGCCTGCCCGGGCTGACCTTGGCCGGTTGCGAAAAGAACGACGGGGCCGCCTCTCCTGAAGAGCGAGCCGAAACGGCGAATGACGTGCTCCGGGTCGATCTCAACATCTACAATCCCGGCACGATCCCCTCCGGCATTGGTGAACCCAACCAGGTGTCGGCAGAGCTGGCCGACGCGTGGCACGCGACACGAAACGGCCCCCGGATACGTTATCAGCCGCTCATTCAGACCGGCGCCAGCGAAGGCGAATGGCTCAAGACCCAGTTGCTCGGCGGTGTCGCGCCCGAGATCATCCACATGAACGCGGAGATCGCCTGGCCGGACGTGGGCAAGGGCTGGTACGTGCCCCTGGACCCTTTCCTCGAACGGCCCAATCCCTACGTGGAAGGCAACAAACGCTGGCTCGATCTCTTCCGCAACCAGGCGCTCGTGAACGCCAAGCGCGCGCCGGACGGCCAGTTGTACTGCATTCCGCTCGACATCGTGGAAACGGGCATCTACTACAACAAGGACCTCCTGGCCCAGGCCGGCATCACCGCGTTTCCGGAAACCTGGCGCGAGATGGAGGAGGTGCTGGGCCGGTTCAAGGCCATGAATCTGATCCCCATGACTTCGGGCGGGAATCTGGGTTCGGACTGGGGGCAGGACATCATCTTCGAGATGCTCTACCACGACATCCTGCCGGAACTGGACCTGGCGCCGTCGCGCCCGGATGCCGAAGGTTACCTGGGACATTATCTCGAGCCGCGCGAAGCCGGTTTCCTGTTTACGAAAGGGTTTTTCTCGACGCGCGACCCCCGCTGGCGCGAGATGAACCGGCTTTTGCTCGAATGGCGGGGGTATTGGGCCAGGGAATTGAAGAACAGCGACCCGATCCGCCTGTTTCTGACGGGCCGGCTCGCCACGTTGTGGGACGGGTCGTGGTTCATCCGGCGGCTGGCCACGGACCCCTATGTCGATTTTGAATGGGGTGTGGCCTACATCCCCACCATCACGCAGGAGACGAGCCCGTATGCTTCGGGAACGCCCGCGACGGTCATAGGCGGCGCGGCGATCCAGCTCCACGTGACCAACAGCGCCGTGCTTAACGACAACCTCGAGGACTGCATCGACTACCTGATGTACCTGACCGCGCCGCAAAACATCGAGCGGCTCGCCTCGGAATCGCTGGTGTACATTCCGAACATTCGCGGGGCGGAGATGGATCCGCGCCTTGAACCGTTTAACGAGATTTTCCAGCGCCGGTACTGTTCGATCAAGTGGCTGGAATCGTTCGACGGCGAATACAAGAAGTACTGGCGGCGCATGCTCGACTATTACCTCAACGGCGGCGTTGAACTGGACGAGTTTCTCGTGATGCTCGAGAACAATTTTGCCGAGTGGGTTGAGGCGCACCGCGGCGAACCCGGCTGGGATTTCGGGCCGCTGGAAACCGCGTGGAAACAGAAGGAGGCAGACCTGGTCCGTGAACTTGAACCGGCACGATAGCGCGTCCCCGGCGGAGGACGAAGCGGCGCGGCCCGTCGCGCGCAGGCGGCGCCCGGCGGGACAACCGCCCCTGGCGCTGATCTACGGCCTGCTGCTGGCGCCCGCGGCGTTTCTCATCACGTTCAACTACATCCCGGCGCTTTCCTCGCTCTACCATGCGTTCACGGAATGGGACATCGGCGGCGACAGCACCTGGACAGGGCTGGCGAATTTCCGCGCGCTGGCGGGCGACCCGGTGTTTCACAAGAGCATCGTCAATGTAACGAAACTGGGTGTGTTCGCGTTCGCGACGCACCTCACGGTGCCGTTCATCGTGGCGGAGATGATCTTTCACCTGAAATCGGAGCGATGGAGCTATTTCTGCCGCGTAGCCGTCGTGCTGCCGATGATCGTGCCCGGGGTGGTCACGTTCATGCTGTGGAACTTCATGTATTCCGATGCGGGCATCCTGACGGAGCTGCTGATGCGCCTGGGCCTGCACGACTGGGTCCGTGGCTGGCTGTCCGATCCCAAAACGGCGTTGTGGGCGGTGGCGTTCGTGGGTTTTCCGTTCGCGGGAGGGTTCAACATCCTCATTTACTACGCGGGGCTGGCCAACATTCCAGGAAGCGTGCTCGAAGCGGCCGAACTCGACGGGCTGGGCGCGCTGGGCCGGATCGTGCGCATGCACATCCCGCTGGTGCTGCAACAGGTGAAGCTGCTGGTGGTAATGACGATGATCGGCGTGGTGAACGGGTTCGAATCGATCTACATTCTCACGATGGATGGCGGGCCGGGCTACGAGACCACGGTGCCGGGGCTGTACATGTATCTGAACGGATTCAGCTACCAGCGCATGGGACTGGCCTGCGCCATCGGCCTGCTGATGCTGCTGTTTCTGCTGGCGTTCACGGTGACCCTGAACCGGTTCATGCGGACCGGCGACTACGAGCCGGAGACCTGAGTCATGGCGAGCGAATCAGTGAAAAAACGGGGACGCCAGCTGGCGGGCGCGCTGTGGCGGGCCTTGCTGGCGCTCATTCTGCTCCTGACGTTCTTCCCCTTCGCGTTCATGGTGATGACGTCGTTTAAAGACACGCACCAGTTCTACCATTCGTTCTGGCTGCCCGCGTGGCCGGTCCATCTTGAAAACTACGCGGGCGCGTTGACCGATATGCAGGCCTATATCGCCAACAGCATTTTCGTGACGGCCGTAAGCATTTCCGGAATCCTGGTCTTCGGCGCGATCGCCGGGTTTCTGTTTGCGCGGTACCGGTTTTTCGGGCGCGAGATCATCTACTACGGCATGATCTCCATGATGATGATCCCGGGCGTGCTTCTGCTCGTGCCGTCGTTTCTATGGGTGAAGCGCCTGGGGCTGCTGGATTCGTACGCGGTGATGATCCTGCCCTACGTCTCGGGCGGGCAGATCCTCGGGATCTACCTGCTGCGCGGATTCTTCAGCCAAATCGACAACGACCTGTTCGAGGCGGCCCAGGTCGACGGGGCCGGGCTGCTGCGCCAGCTCTGGCACGTCGGCCTCCCCCTCGCCAAACCCGTATTGGGCGTCGTCGCGATTGTCAGCGCCCTCGGCGTGTGGAACCAGTTCTTGTGGCCCCTGGTCACCACCTCGAGCGAAGACGTCATGGTGCTCACCGTCGGCATGCTTCGCTACAACACCCGGGTCGTCGGCCAGTACGGCCGCATGTTCGCCGGCTACACCATCTCCGCCATCCCGCTGGGCATCCTCTTCCTGCTCGCCACGCGGGTCTTTATGAAGGGGATCACCGCGGGGGCATTGAAGGCGTAAACGAGCAACTAGGTGCACCAGACCACGGCGCCCCCGGGATTCCTGTTTCTTGTAGCGCAGGCGTCTCGCCTGCACGCTTGTCTTCGCGTGGACACAGTGGACACAGTGGACACAGTGGACGTGGTGGACGGCTTTGGCCGCGCGACTTTGCCGTAGTCAATCCCGCGGATGCGGCCTGTGCCGCCGGAGACTGCCCTCCGGTTCGAACGGGGACACGTTGTCGCGCCG
>JAAYAQ010000345.1 GCA_012719295.1 Candidatus Hydrogenedentota bacterium
CGGGCGTCAAGACGGCCGAACAAGCGGCGGCCGAACTGAAGCAAGGCGCCGACGCCGTGCTCGCGGAGTCACGTTAGAGGGCTATCGCGCCCCCCGCGCGGCCTCGTTACCAGAACACAACCCGGGGCCATCGAGGGGCGAGCGGACCCGCGGGCTAATGGTGGTTCTGTTCGTGTTCGGCCGCGAACTCTTCGAGCGCTTCCTCGATCATCGCCCGGTGCTCGCGCTCCGCGAGTTCCAGATCGGCCTGGCGGCGCGAACCGCGGCGCCGGTCCGGATGATCAAAAGGAATGTCGCGTTTTCGGCGGTCGTTGCCTGCACGGCGCTCTTTCCGCCAGTCCCCCGAGTCGTCTTTGAAAAAGCCTGGATGGTGCCCTGTGTCTGACACTTCAGTAACCCCGTGACTGCGACTCTCTACTCCACGGCACGTGTGCTGCCAGGGCGCAGTATAGGAGGCGTCCCCGTGTTCGTCAAGATGGTCTCGCGTTTGGATGCGGCGGTCCGCCGCATCCGGCCTGCGCGGGGCTCAGCCGGTGTCGTCTCCCTGCTCGGCGGGATCTTGCGATGTTTTCAGGATGCTCTCCAGCCAGTACACGACTTCTTCCCGCGCGCCCACCAGGGCATCGAGCAGGTGGATGCCGTGCGCCCCGCCGGCGTATTCGCGCAACTCGCAGAACGTCGATGCGGCTCGCTTCAGTGTCTGCGCGGAGGACGCGGCGTAGGTGTCGCCCCTGGCGGCGACGAGGAGTGAAGGCCGCTGCGTGTAGGCCTCAAAGGCCCGGCGGATGGCGACGCCGTCGGATTCGAGTGCGGGAGAGATCAGCACCAGCGCCTCGATGGTCTCGTCCTGAGCGGCGTAATGCGTGGCGAGGGTGGCGCCCATCCCGGCGCCTGCGATTCCGATGTTGTCGGGGTCGACGCCATGAGCGGCGAGCGCCTGCACGGCGGCCTGGATGTCAAAACCGGCCCGCAGCCAGTCCGATGGCGTGAATTCGCGGTGGGAACGGGGCCCGTCCGCGCCGGCGCCATGCCCCCGCAGGTCGAACGCGATGGACGCGATGCCGCTTTGCTGCAGGCGTTTCGCGAACGGCGCCCACTGCGCGCCGGTTCCTCCCTTATCGTGGACCAGCACGACGCCGCAGACGGATTCCGGGCCGGCCGGGTAGAACGTGGCAGGGAGGGACACGCCGTCTTCCGTCGTCAACGTCAGGGTGAGCGGGGCATCGGTTCTGGACGCGGCATTGCGCGGGCCACATGCGGAAAGACAGAGCGCGAGGCCCATGAGGGCCAGAGGCAGCAGCCGCTGGGGAGTGTGTCTACGCACGTGGTGCACTTCAGGAAGACGCCGGGCCATACGCGGCGCCCCGCGGCTCACCCAAGACCGAACACGCTGGCGAGCTTCATGGCCAGACTCATATCGCCCTGGATCTTCAGCTTGCCGAGAAGAAACGCGGTCTGCCCGCTCGTGCGTCCGCTGATGATATCCATCCACGTTGCGGCGTCGGTGGTCAACGTGATGTTCGGGGTCTCGGCCTTCCCTTCGGCAACCGCGACGCCGCCGTTGGCAAACGTTGCATGCCATTTACCGCCGCCGTCGCCGGTGATGTCGAATTGGTACGTGGCGTTCATGCCGGCCGCTTTTTCGGGGTTGACCCTCGCTTCGAGCTCCGAAAAGAAACCTGCGACTGTGTCGGCCATGTCTGTGATCCTCATCGTGCAAAGTTGCGTTTCATACCGTCATTACAGGCTGAAATAGCTGTCGGTGATCGGGTTCTCCATCGCCTTCGCGCGCCGGATTCGGCCCGCCAATGCATCGATCAACGGACGTCCGTTACTCTAGCACAGGCTCCGGGCAAATCAAAGGGCGCCAAAAAAAAAGACCGATGCGTGATCAAAACACTTGCTATTTTTTGAACTGTCTGCTACACATTTATATGGATAGCACGAGTGAGCTTCGCAAAGAAGACAGTTGAACACGGGATCAAGGCGGCACGCATCGCGAAGTACGATGCGTTTTCGTCACGGTACATTGGGGACGATCCGCTTCTAAAACATGCGAAGCCCATTGCGAACGAGGTGGAGAAACTGAGGTCACCAGCGAGTGATTTGAACACGCATA
>JAAYAQ010000346.1 GCA_012719295.1 Candidatus Hydrogenedentota bacterium
CATTGAGGGGTCTCGCGGCTGCATGCGAAGCTGCTTCGACCACCTCGAACAAAGCGGCCGAATCGAGCAGACCTTCGAGAACGGCCCGTTCATCAAGCGGCCCCGCTGGCTCCTGTCGCACCGCGTCCCCAAACCCGGGACGGGAGGAGAAACCTGACCGCGCTGACATGCCGTCGAGGCCCTGTCGTCCTGCGCCAGCCCGGCCCCGCCCAATGCGGCCTGACCGGGCCTATTCCGTTTCGAGCGGCTTGGCGAAGACGCCCAGGTGGTTGGCGCTCACCCGTTCGATGCCCGGGAGCAGGTGGATCGGACGGTTGACCACGTTCGGTTCCCCTTTACCGCCATCCAGCACCAGCGTCGTCGACCCGCCGCCATCCAGGTTGAGCGCGTCGTGCGCGCCGAGCGATTTCAGCAGGTTCGCGGTCTCGAGGGTGGACGCGCCCAGACTGTGCCCCGGCTGGCGCCCGTCGATGACCAGAAGATACAGGTACCGGCCGTCCTCGGATACGCCAACGGCCGTCCGGGGGTGCTTCTCGCCCTCCGTTCCGACATTTTCCCCGTTCTCCAGCAGGAGATGAAAGCCCCCCACCGCGTTGTAGACGTCCGAGGTGTCGAACGGCGGCGTCGCGATGCGCGCCTTGTTCTCCTTTGTAATAAGGAGAGCGCCCCAGGCGCCATGCGCGGCCGAATACGCGTCGCCATCCGAGACCGAGAGCCCGAGCACGTCGCACGGCTCCCCCTCGGTCTCCCCAACCGGCGCATACGGCGACGCATTCACCGCCACCTGGCAGCCATACTTCTTCAGAAACGTCGTCGTCTTCATCCCGTCGGTCTCTTTGGCGCGCTCCCCGTTCTGGGGGGTCACAAAAAACCGGATCCCGGGATGCCTCAGGTCAATACGCAACGCGTGCGCCGACAGGGGCTCCGTCCCTTCCCGAACCAGGCGTTTGAGCTCTACTCCCTGAAAGACCGGAGTCCATTCAGGACCGGACACGCCGGCCGAAGGCGGCTGATCAGCCGCAAACCCGAGGGAGGTGAACAGCACTGAACACACAACGGCCGTCACGGCGGCGTGTTTCTGGAGACGCGCGAAACCTTTGCGCGAGGCCCAGCAGGCGGTTTTTCTCACGACAACTGTCCTGATCATTAGACGCGCAGGCGCGCGTGGTCATCCCATACCGCCAGGTGGACTGTCGGCTGAGGCCCGCGTCCCTACCGGTATTCCTGTCTGCACAACAATCCCTTTCGAGACGGCACGGTTCCCCCCCGGGAATGAAGGTCCGGCTCCGGCGCTCCTGCACAGCAGAGAGCCGGTGGCCACCCACTGGGCGCCACCGGCCGTTCCTGCGCATAACCTATTGATTTGCCGTGAGTTCTGGAGGGGGTTTCTCCCCCAGATCGTACACCTTCACCCACATGAGACCGTGCGAAGGATGCAGTTCCCGCATCGCCGCCTTGGAGAGGTCGATCACCCGGCGCCGGACGTACGGCCCCCGGTCATTCAGCCTCACCACGACGGAGCGGCCATTGGCCGCAACCACCAGGTAGTAGTGTCCGAATTCACCTTCACGCATGGCGCAGGTCAACGCGTTGTCCCGCATTCGTTCACCGGAAGCGGTGACGCCGCTGCTGCTGGCCACGGTGTAGTAGGAGGCCATGCCTTCTACGAAAGGTTCTGGCGGTTGTTGCGAAAGTAACATAAGCGCAACAAGCTCAAACATTTCGGAGGTCTCCTTTTGCTCGGCGGCACACGACCGCAGCCTGCCCGGGGCTTCCATAAGAATCCCGAAGGGCGTTTCGAAGTTTCAATTCACTTTCGTGGCTGTGGGGAGCCGGCTGCCTCTTGCCCAATATGGTTGACCGCGAAGGTCAGCAGCTCCTGAATGCGCCGTTGCCTGCAGAAGTTTTTCTTCCGTAGCTCCGTAGCCTACACCAAACCGCCCCCCCCGCGCAACCTCCCGCAGCC
>JAAYAQ010000347.1 GCA_012719295.1 Candidatus Hydrogenedentota bacterium
GCGAGCCGCTGGTCGGTGGGCAGGTCCTGAGCCGGCGGAGGGCCGAGGGCCAGGACAACGCGCCGAAACAAGCGCCGGTGTTCCCCGATGGCTGCGTCCCGCAGTTCCGCGTACGATTTCGAGGCGGCCCGGGCCAGGGTCGCCGAACACGTTGCCGCCAGATCGCGGTCGAGGGGGACGCCCGGTTCCCGGCGGTTGTAGTCGGTGGCCGCCGAGAGGAGCAGGGTGAGGGCGTTCGCCTTCTCGAGCACCAGGCGCCCGTCTGCCGCCTGGAGTGTTCCCCCGTCGGGAAGCGCGCGAAGGAGCGCCTTGAAGCTCATGCCTCTCTGTTCCCCGTTCTGCGTGGCGCGCCCGGACAGGACCAGCGCATGCCCGCCCATCGCGTGCGTCATGGAGTCCGCGGGGCGATCCAGCGCGATCTCCAGGTCGAGCGCGCCGGGCCGCGAGGCCGTGATGTGCACAACAAGCACGTCGTCCGCCGCTGACGCGAACACTTCGCGCGTGTACGTGACGCCGTCCGAGGTGAACCGGGTCGTCGCAATTGCGGAGTCAAGATCGAGACTCCGGCGGTACTCCGAGACGCCCTGCTCCACGTTCTTCATGATGAGCCGCAAATCGCCCAGCGTCTGGTAACTGCGTGGCGTGATGTGTGTGTTCATGATCTCGCGTTGTATCAGCGCTTCGCCCTCGGCGTACTGACCCGCGAAGAAAAGTCTGCGGGCTTCCGCGAGCCGCGGGGCCGTGTCCGTCTTGTCCGTGTAGGTCTGGTATTCGCCCGCCCAGACGGTCTCCTCGTTGAGCTGAATCCGCTCTTCGAATGCGCCTCCAAAGACCATGCCGCCCAGACGGCCGTTGCCCACGGGCAGGGCCTCGACCCATTCGCTCGCCGGTTGCCGGTACCACAGCGTCGGGGGGATTGCGTCCCCCTCCGCGGGCGCCGGATCGCTTGTGCCGGACGCCGCCCCCGGCAGGACGGCCCACAACGCCAGAAAACATATAGCGGATGTCATGACGGCCTCAAAGCTCCCGTTGTGTTCGTGCCCATGCCCTCAATTGAAAACCCGGAACACGTTTTCATCGTCTCTTCCATCGGGTTTTCGTCCACACGCTACGTGCTTGCTCGAGAGATTTCAATTCGGGCACACTGGCCGCGGCCGCGCATGGCGCCGCTTCAGGGCGGGCCACGGTCGCGATTGCGCAACATGCCCCACGATACGCCGAAACGGTCCGCCGGCCGGGGAAACAGGCATTCGGCGAGAGTCCCGGGTTGCCCGGGAGGAGACGATACGATGTTCAGTACGACGGCCAGGTTCTTCCCGGTACTTCTTGCCGCGTCTTCGTGCGCTTACGCCGCGATGCAGGACGCCAGCGCCGTGGTGAGTCAACGGTCCGAACCCACGGACAAAGGGACGCGTGTCGTGCAGGATGTGTCGCTCGCAACCGCCACGGGCGGTTACACCCTGCGGTACGAATACCTCGAACGCGAGGACGACCCCGCCCGCATCGGCTTTTCCAAATGGGCGCCCACACTCGGATATGTGCCCCTGGGCATCGCCGAACCGTCCCTGGAAAACTGGTACAACCAGGGGTTTTTCCAGTGGACCTTCGACGGATTCAACATCAATGAGTACAAGGCCCAATTCCGGGTCATCCGCGAATTCGGGCCGGATGCCATGGTGGAGTATGTCTGGGACACGCCCAAGGTCAAGGCGATTGCGCGCTTCGCTGTCACCTCGCGCAGCGACAAGCTGCTCTTTTTCGGACGGTATGAGCCCAGGGAGGAGATCCGCGACGTCCGTCTACGGCTGATGGCCTACCCCGCCACTTTCGAAAAGCCCTGGAACCGGCGCGTCACCAGCCAAGCGCGTACCCTCGCGGAAGGCGCGGCCGACATCGATCTTGCACAGGAACGCTGGCTGCTGTTCGAGGACGTCGAACCCGGGCGGACGGGTGCGGGACCGGCGGGGTTGCTGCTGGGAGATGCCTCGGCGTTCGCGAGCGTCGCCGTGAGCGGCATCGGGGGCTATGCCGAGTATACGGACCTCGTCCTGAACCCCGGACGGCGCGATTTCGCCCTCGCATTCTATGAAGCCCCCTCCAGGCCGGAGTTCGAGACCGTGCGCGCGTATTTCCGCCGCATTGCCAATGCCGAATCCGACGCGCTTGCCGCCCTGGCCACCGCGGACTGGGACCAGCCCCTCGCGCCGCTTCCGGTCGACGAAGAGCGCGTGACGCAGGTGCGCGCGGAAGACGAGGCGAGCCTGAACCGGCCCGCCGAACTCTGGCGCCCCAATCCCGAGCCGCTTGAATTCCCCTGGGCCGCAGACCTGCCCGGTGAACCGGTGTGCGCGGCGCTCCTGGCGCCCCGATGGTCGGCCTACGACACCATGGAACTCGCCCGCCGGCTGGAACTGGACGTGCGGCACCAGTACTTCGACTCGCCGAATGCCATCACCAATCCCAACCTGTGGCACTACAAGGCGCAGACCGGCATCGGCGCCCTCAACGCCAGCCTGGCCATGCGAAACGCCGTCGCCATCTGCCTGGAACCCGAGCGCGACGTCATCGTCGCGGCCGCCCTGAAGGGGGACGCCATCGGTCCGCGGTTGCAGCAGGCCATCCTGGGACAGGTCCGCGACGGAAAAGGGCTCATCATCACCGGCGGCGCGGACGCCACCGCCGGGTGGCCCCAGCAGTTGTTCGCGGTGGAGGACACGGAACTCGTCAACACGCTCCTGGCGTATCTGCCGTGGGACAGCATGCCCAGCCTGCGAAAAGGCAGCCGCGGACGTCTGAGCGAGGCGCCTCCGCTGCGTGCATACCGCTGCGGCGAAGGGCGCGTGCTCGTGTTTCAGGCGAATATCGCCCATTACTCCGCCCTCTTGCCGCTCAACTCCCTGAAACAGGGCCTCGACGGAGCCGACGACCGCCTCCTCGCCCTGCACGGGCTGTTCTGGGCCGCCGCGGCGGGCGCTCCGCTTCCCGCCCGCATCGCGTTCGGCGAGTCTCTGGCGCCGATCATGGCCGCGACCGCGAGCGAACTGCCCGTCGATTTCTCCGGCGCCGAATTCGCCCGCGCGCTCGTGCGTATCCAGGACGATACCGACGCCGTGCACATCCTGCGCGACGACCTGCTCGATGAAACCGGGACATGCCTCCGGATTCCGCCCCTTCCCGCGATGCACGCGTATTATCTCGATATCGTCGCGCTGAACGGCGCCAACGAGTGTGTCGGAGTGGGGGGGACGGTTCTGCACGTCGCCCCGGAATACACTCTGGCCTCGCTCGCGGTGTCCCCCTCGCAGCAAAACCACGAGACCGCGCCGCCCCTGGTGGATCTGCCGGACGGCGGTCCACTCACCATCACGGCCGCCGTGACTCCCGCGCCCGAACCCGGAACGCTGCGCGCGGAATTCGAGGTCCGGGACTGTCTGGGGCGGACCACTGCCCGTGCGGAAGGCCCCGTGGCGGGCGACGGACGCGTCGAAGCGGCCGTCAACTTCCCGCGCCCGGTTGTCGTGCCGCACCGCCTGGTCGCGCGGCTCCTGGCGGGGGAGGAACTGCTGGCGACGGCCCACCTGCCGTTCACCGCCGCGGCGCCCTATCCCTATGACGATTTCACGGTGCTGATGTGGTCGTACGCGGAAGGCGACCTCACCTTGCGCACCGAAAACCGTCTCTGTTACCTGCTCGGCTCGGACATGATGGATCTGTGCCATATGCGCGGATACACCGATGCGGGCGCAGCGCGTGAATATGCCGTGGCCGCCGAATCGGGCCAGCGCATTGTGCCTTACGTGACGCGCATTGCCGGCGATGCGGGCGAGGACCACCTCCTGAAACCCAGCCTCTTTGATGCGGCCTGGATTGAGCGCGAGCGGGCCTCGATCGAGATCTGTTGCCGTCAGGCGGCGCCGTACCAGCCGCCCGCCTACACCCTCGGCGACGAGAATTACCTCGCCCACAGCAGCATCGAGGTCGACCTGTCGCCGGAAAACGTCGCGGCATTCAAGGTGTGGCTGCAACAGCGGTATCCCGGCATCGAGGCCCTGAACGCGGTGTGGAAGACCAGCTACACCAGTTTCGACGCCATCGCCGCGCCGATGCTTCTCGACGAGGCGCGGAACCAGACCGCCTCGTTCGCGCCCTGGTTCGATTTCCGGTCCTTCATGGATACCGCGTTCGCGGACTTGCACGAGACCTTCGCGGGCTGTGTGCGCAGGGAAGACCCCGGCGCAAAGGTCGGATGGGACGGATTCCTCGGCTATCACTGGCTCGCCGGCTACGACTTCTACAAACTCTCGCGCAACCTCGAGCTCAACCAGGTCTACACCGCCTATCCTCTCCAGGGCGAGCTGGTGCGCTCGTTCAAACGCCCCGGCGCCCTCACCGGCGAATGGGGCAATGCCGTCGCCGACAAGGAGGACGGCTTCTCCGCGATTCTCTGGCACAACCTCTTTCGCGGCCACAATTCCGCCTGGTGGTGGACCTCGTGGGGCTGCGACTACATCCCCTTCAACCCCGACATGTCCGTTTCGAACATGGGGAAGTGGTTCTTCGACAGCGCGGCGGAGGTCAAGGCCGGACCCGGCCGCCTGCTCCTCCATGCACGCCGGGACGATTCGGGGATCGCGGTCCTTTACAACCAGGCCGACCTGTTCGCCGCGCGGCTGCTTGACGCCATGCCCCACGAGACGCCCCTGCCCGATTGGCAGGCCAACCTGATCGGCGTCGTGCATGCCCTGGAGGACATCGGGTGCCAGTATGCCTTCATCGCCGCTGCTGAACTCGAGGCCGATCCCGGCCGTCTGGACGGGTACCGGGCGCTCGTTCTGCCGCTCGCCACATGCATCTCGGACGACGTGGCCCAGACCGTACGCGCGTTCGCGCAGCGGGGCGGCGTGGTCATCGCCGACGGCCGTCCCGGCCTGCTCACCGGCAACGGCGGGCTCCGGGAACCGCGGCCGCTGGACGAGCTGTTCGGAGTGCAGTCTCCCGCGGGCATCGAGGCGTTCAAGGCGCACCCACAACCGGCGGCCCTCGCTCTGGCGGGCGAGCCGGTGGAGGCGTTCGTGCTCGAAACCGGCCTCACACTGGCAGGCGGGGCCACGGAATACACCGTCGGGGAAACGCCCTGTCTGGTAACCCATGCCTTCGGCAACGGACACGCCGTGCTGCTCAATGTGCCGTTCTCGACCGTTACTGCCCTGCGGACCGAGAAGCGCGAGTGCACGCTGCTGGACCCGCTCGCGCGGTATCTGGCGCTGGCAGGCGTCGCGCCCTCCGCGCACCTGGCCGTGGACGGCAAACCGGCCCGCTGCATCGAACAGACCCTCTTCGTGGACGGCAAGGTGCGCTACCTCGCCCTGCAGCAGGACATCCTGGTTCGCGGCCTCGAACCGCAGAGTCTCGCCATTGCCATGGACACGCCGGCGTTTGTGTACGATGTGCGGGCGGGACGCGCCGTGGCGGAGGCGCCTGTCGATCGTTGGGACGCCGTCATCTCACGCGGAAATCCCCAGCTGTTCGCGCTCATGCCGTATGCGGTCTCGGGCCTCGCGGTTACCGTTGCGCCGGAATGCGCTTTGGGCGACACGCTCGACATCGCCGCGGCCGTGGCGGCGGATGGCGCACAACCCCAGTTTCACGTGGTGCGCGTCGACGTCTTCGCGCCCGGAAGCGAACGGCCGCACCGACAATACAGCCAGAACCTCGCCTGTGCGGACGGCCAGGGGAAGGGGACCATCCCGTTTGCGCTCAACGATCCTGCGGGGGCCTGGCGCCTGGTCTTCCGTGACGTCGCCACCGGCACGTCCGCGGAGGCCGTGGTGCATCTGGCCGCCCGGTGACGGCGGCCGGGGTCATCCCGTCTTGCGGCAGAGGTAGCTCAGCGTAAGGAGCGGGCCCGGCCCGGCGGACTCGATGCGGAACCCTGCCCGCTCGAGGAGACCCTCCATGATCCACGATTGCGTGCTGAATTCGCGGTTGACGTGGCCCACCCACGGAGCACGAAACGCCGGCGGAAACGATGCCAGCGCCTCGTCGAATGCCTGCTCGTACTCGCCGGGGTCAAACCCGAAGACCACGTCCTTGAACCAGAACATGCCGCCGGGTTTCAGGGCCGCCGCGATGCGCCGCAGCGCAATGGCCTTCCAGAAATCCGGAATGTGGTGCATGGCAAGCTGCGAGACCACCGCGTCGACCGGCTCGCCTTCGTGCACGTAGGTCAGGAACCCCGCGTGATGGATGGCAATGTTCCCGATGCCTTCCCGCGCCGCGCGCCGGCGCGCATGGTCAACCATCGCCCGGGACACGTCGCACGCGTACACCTGCCGGCAGTGCGCCGCGGCCCGCAGGGCGAACCACCCCGTGCCCATGCCCACTTCGAGAAGCGTGTGCCCGGGGGCAAGACCAATCGCCGCCATGATCTCCCCGGCCTCCACGTCAAAATCGCGGAGTTCGCTCATCCGCGCCTCGTATTGCGCCACCTCTTCCGGGTCTCCGTAATCGGTGCCGGTGTAGGTAAACTCGTCGTACTGCCAGGTGGCTCGGCCGGTCATCGGCAAGACTCCTTTAAACAGGCTCGTTGTGCCCGAACACGGTGTTGTGTACCCCGCCGGTATGCACACGTCTGCATTCCCCCGGGCGCGGAACGGCGGCGCCCCAGGAATTATACACACAATGCCGGTCTCAACCGGGGGAGCGACAACCCCGCATGCTTCTTCCCTCCGAACGCGGAAATACACCCCCGCGCCCCGGATGGTGCATCGAACCGGCCCCGAACATCCTCCCTGTGTGGGGCCGGCGCCCTCGCCGGCCATGCTCTTCAGCGTCAACCCGTGAACACAGGGCGCACGGTTCGTTGCCCTGACAGGACATAAAACCGCTATACTGACGGTTGGTACAGAATCGGTCGCGAATCAGGGAGAAGAGCGATGCCGTCAAAACCCCACTTCCTGCGAAAAGCCGCGGTCGCCGCCGGCCTGTTTTCCATCCTTCTGTCGGTTGGGGTCCATGCCGAACCGGCCCCCGAAGTGGCTGCGGTCATGGACCGCGTCGTCGAACGCATGTACCAGACCCTGACCCTCGACGAACTGGCCGCGCTCGACAATGAATCCGTCTGGACGTTCATCACCCCGGAAGAGCGCGCGGTTCTTGCCACCAAATACTGGACCTTCGAGGTGAATGTCCCCGTGGTGGTGTCGGTCATGCGGCACAACGAACAGGCCGCGGCGCCGTTCTGGCTGGTCGAGGCGGGCTTTCAGAAGACCCCGCTCACCGTCCGCAACGAGCACAACACCTATGAGGTCTGGCAGAAACGCTTCGACGCGGGCCCCGTCGAACTCGGCATCAACGGCTTCGACAAGCACCGCCCGCACTACTTCGTCGCCGTAGGCCCCCAGCGCACGGGCACGCCCCTCCGGGTGACCCGCCTCATGCCCGCCGGGTATTCCAAGGGCCTCATGTGCACCGGCGCGCTGACCTACCACGACTGGACCGAACTCGTCCTGGAAGACGTGCCCGCCGAGCTCACCGGCCACGTCCTTCTCACGACGGTGCGGGGGCGGGCCCGCGAAGCCCACCTCATCGGCGCGTTTCGCCAGACGCCGTATCCGGCTTCCGGCCGGCCCGATCACCTGGCGCTCACCTGGAGCGCCGACCCCGCCACCACACAGACCATCCAGTGGCGGACAAACGCGGCCGTCGAGAGCGGCGTCGTCCAGTACAGGCTCCGCCACGCCCCGGACGGCGCCCCCTGGCAATCGGTCAACGCCGAACGGGCGGTCATCAAGGACCGGTTGCTCGCCAACGACCCCGTCTGTCACCGGTTCACCACCACGTTGACCGGCCTCCAACCCGGAACCGCCTATGTTTACCGCGCCGGCAACCCCGCCGCCGATACCTGGTCGGATGAAGCGGAGTTCATTACTGCGCCGGCGTCCCCGTCGGCGTTCACGTTTGTCTTCATGGGAGACACGCACCGATCGCCGCAATGGGGCGAGATGCTTGGCACGGCCTTTACCCGCCATCCCGAGACCGCCTTCTACCTGCTGGGCGGCGATCTGGTGGGCACGGGACTCTACCGCGACGACTGGGACCAGTTCTTTGCGGTTTCGACCAGCGTGTTCCGGCAGCGGCCCGTCATGCCGTGCCTCGGAAACCACGACGATCAGGATGGGCTCGGCGCGGGGATGTACCTCGAACTGTTTGGCCTGCCCCGGAACGCTCCCGACGGGATCGAACCGGAACGGATGTACAGTTTCGAATACGGCAACGCCCTGTTTCTCATTCTCGATATCGCCGCTCCCCTGGAAACCCAGGCCGCCTGGATGGAAGCGCGCCTCGCAGACTCCTCCGCCACATGGAAATTCGCGATGGTCCATTTCCCGCCGTACGCGCCTTCCGAGGACTACCCGCGCATGCGCGCCGTCTGGGGGCCCGTCTTCGACACGTACCACGTCGACATGGTGTTCAGCGGGCACGTGCACCATTACCTGCGCAGCAAACCCATGCGCGACGGAAAACCCGCCGCGTCCCCCGCGGAAGGCACCATCTACCTGGTTTCGGTCGGCATCCCCTCGCGCGACTGGAGCGGCGGCGGGCCCGAATACGCCGACGTGATCTTCAGCGGGCCCGCGCTCTATCAAACCCTGCGCATCGATGGAAACACCCTCGAACTGCGCGCCTTCAGCGCCGACGGCCAGGAACGCGACCGCCTCACCATCGCAAAATGAACCCGGCGGCCGGCGAACCGGCTATCGCAGGTACTGCTCCACGTTGTCCCGCGTGACAAGCTGGAACGGAATGTAGACCTCCGCTTCGACAGGCTTGCCGGACACGATATCGCAGGCGGTCTGGACGGCCGTGCTCCCCTGTTTGCGGGCGTCCTGAAACACCGTCGCATCGAGGCGGCCGGCCTGGACCGCTTCCAGCGCGTCCGCGATGGCGTCGACACTCGTGACCACCACCTGGTCCTTGATTCCGGCCTGTTCGAGCGCCAGAAGGGCGCCCATGCCCATCTCGTCGTTCTGCGCGAAGACCGCGTCGATCTGATCCCCGTACGATTGGATCCAGTTTTCCATCAGGGTCACGGCTTTTGCGCGGTCCCATTCCGCGGTCTGTACGGCCAGCAGTTTGAGCTGGGGATACCGGGCAAGCACCTCCTGCGCGCCGCGCTCCCGGTCAATCTGGGCGGTCTGTCCCATAAACCCCTGCATCATCACCACGTTGCCCGTGCCGTTCAGGCGCTCCGCGATGTATTTCATGGCGATCTGGGCGGATTCCTCGTCGCGCGAGCCCACAAACGCCGTGGGCGTGGAACGGGTCCGGGAATTGACATTGACGATCGGGACGCCCGCGGCGACGGCCTTGTCGACGGCCGGCGAGCTGGCCTCGTGTTCGCACGGGTTCAGAATGATGGCGTCCACCCCCTGAAGCAGGAAATTCTCGATCTGCTGCACCTGCCGTTCCGCGCTGCGGTTCCCGTCATTCACGATGAGGCGCACGCCGAGTCTCTCCGCCTCTTCCCGCATCGCCTCCTCCAACAACACGATGAATTCGTTGGACAAGTTAAGGAGCGACACGCCCACGACGATCGTGCCGTCCGCCGCATCCGGCCGGTCTGCGCCGGGCGCGGTGCCGCTCCCCCCGCACCCGCCCGTCCCGGACGCTAATGCCAGGATTGTCACTATGGTTGCAGCGTTTCGCACGATTCCCTTCATCGCTCTTCCCTTGTAGCGCCTCTTATGGGCGGATTCATTTCGAGTCGCGCCGGTCCAGCATCACCGCGCCAACGATGATCAGTCCCTTCACGACCTGTTGATAGTAGGAGGGGACGTTCAGCATGTCCAGTCCGCTGCTGATCACGCCCATCAGCAGCGCTCCGAGTATGGTGCCCCCGACCCCGCCGACCCCGCCCGCCAGGCTGGTGCCGCCGATCACCACCGACGCGATGGCGTCGAGTTCATACATCATCCCCGCATTGGGCTGGCCGGTGGTGCTGCGCGCAGCCTGTACGATCCCCGCCAGACCCGCCAGGGCGCCGCACACACTATACGCCAGCGTCTTGGCCGCGTGAACGTTGATGCCCGACGCATACGCCGCGGTTTCGTTCCCTCCCGTCGCGTACAGGTGCCGGCCCGCCCGCGTGTTCCTCAGAAACACCGCCGACACCGCCGCCACAACACCGAGAAGGATCACCGGAATCGGTATCCCCAGAATATTGCCGCTTCCGA
>JAAYAQ010000348.1 GCA_012719295.1 Candidatus Hydrogenedentota bacterium
GATCTCTTTGTATACCGGCACGATGGCGCCTTGCCGGGCGATCTGCCGGAATTCGTCAAGCGATGGATGATGCATGGCGGTTTCCTCACTCAGTTCTCGGCGACGCCGTCGCCGGCCAGGTACACGGCGCCGTCGGCATCCACCTTACGGTAAAAACAACTGGTTTCATTCGTGTGGCACGTGGGGCCCGAGGGGTCGCACTTCACCAGCAGCGCGTCGGCGTCGCAGTCCGTGCGCACTTCCGTTACCCTGAGGAAGTTGCCCGAAGTCTCGCCCTTGAGCCAGAGTTTCTGCCGTGAGCGTGACCAGAAACACGCCTTCCGCTCGCGCAGGGTGTAGTCGAGCGCCTCGCGGTTCATATAGCCGACCATCAGGACCTGGCCCGTGACGTGGTGTTGGATGACCGCACAGACCAGCCCCTTGTCGTCCAGCTTCACGAGGTCCTGAATGTTGCCGATTCCTTTGCCGGATGCACCTGTAGTCATGATGTTTTCTCCCTCGATGGAAAGATCAGCGGAAACTCACAAAACGAGCGAATGGAAATAAGAGGATGCCCGGGGAGATTAGGAATGGGCACACCAACGCCATCGCCAAAGGTGGGTCGGATGCGATGACATGGTGCCTTCTCCCGGGGTCTGCGGGGAACCAGTCCCCACGGTTGCCTTGTGCGGACGTAGTATTGCACACGCTCCGTTCCTTTGCAAGTCCCCTGCCCGCCGCCCCATCCGGTCCGCCTGAACGTTCCTCGCGACGGCGCCCGGGCGCGGCCCGGCCGGGAACTCACCAGAGCGTATTCTTGTCTTCCTCGTCCTCCCCGGCCTCGGAGTCTTCGTCCTCCTCGCTGGCCGGTTCGACATCTTCCTCCTCGTCTTCGTCCTCGTCATACTCGGGTTCGGGCAGCGCCGCCCCGGGAAGCGAGGCCCCGTGCGACTCGGCCGGAGTTTCCTCTTCGAGGGCTTCCAGGGCCGTGCCCGTGGGGCTCTCGGTTTCGTGGCGCCAGGATTTCGCCGCGGACGCCGCTTCCTTCCTGTCCGGCGTTTCGGCGGGCAGCACCACGCTGTCCTCGATGACGATATCGACGATGTTCAGGTCGGCGGTCACGGCGGTTTCTTCGCCCAGGATGCGTTTGGTCTGGTCAACGATGAATTCGCTGACTTTCGCTTCGACGTCGCGCGCGCTCACGTTGGCGGGTTTCCGAAGGGTGACGTCGGCCTGGATGTGGACGTTCCGGGCGTTGTCCGACGGCGTGATCCGCGCGTTGATGCGTTTCGCCTCGCTGATCTTGCGCGCGGCGCGGTTCAGGGTCTGCTCGACGGAATCCAGTTGGATGCTCACGTTGCCGTGAGCGCCTTTGAACGCGATCTTGCGGCTGTCGCGGGATCGTTTCGGCCAGGGGATCAAACCGATCAGCGCCACGAGGATCAGCGCCACGCCCAGGCTCCACCGTAACGCCGTGTTGTCGGGAAGACGCGAGGCCAGCACGGTGTAGGCAGTGGAAAGGTCCAGGTAGAAAGCGGCGACGCCGGCCGCCAACAGCCCCACACAGATCACCCGCCACACAATGGCCTGTATCAAACGCATGGTTCGTGTTCCTTCCTGTGTTCGCAGCCCGTCAGACGCCGTCGCCCGGTTTCCGCATCACCCCGAGCCATTCACATACTGATCGATTATATCAGGGCCGATGTCCCCGCGGCGAAAACGGTCTCCAGACACAATCCGCGCACACAAGCGCGCCGTGGTCTTGATGCCGTCCGCGGCAAATTCCTGCAGTGCGGCGCTGAGACGGTCGATGGCCTCTTCACGTTGCGCGCCACGCGCGATGACCTTAGCCAGCAACGAGTCATAGAACCGGGGCACCGTATACCCCGCGAACAGATGGCTGTCGACGCGGATCCCGGGGCCGCCCGGAAGATGGCACCGGGGCACGGCGCCCGGCGAGGCCGAAAACCCGTGTTCCGGATCCTCCGCATAGATGCGCGCTTCGATCGCATGGCCGGACGGCCGGGCGCGCACATTGCTGATGGGCTTTCCCGAGGCGATGCGGATCTGCTCCTTCACCAGGTCGACCCCCGTGACCTCTTCGGTGATCGGATGTTCCACCTGAATCCGGGCGTTGAACTCAATGAAAAAGAACTGGTTGTCCGGAGTCAGCAGAAACTCCGCCGTACCGGCATTGGTGTAGCCGATGGCCTTCGCGGCCCGGAGCGCCGCCTTCGACATGCGCGCCCGCAGCGAGCCGGTCAGGCCAGGTGCGGGGGTCTCCTCGATGAGCTTCTGATGCCGCCGCTGGATCGAACATTCCCGCTCGCCCAGCGTGATGATTTTGCCGTTGCTGTCGCCCAGGATCTGAAACTCGACGTGGCGCGCCCCCTCAACAAACTTCTCGAGGTACAGGCCGCCGTCTCCAAACGCCGTTTCGGCCTCGATGGACGCCATGGAGATGGCGTTTTTCAGGGCGACGTCGTTGTGGGCGATGCGCATGCCTTTCCCGCCCCCGCCCGCGGAGGCCTTGACCAGCACCGGGAACCCGATCTCGCGCGCGAGCGCCAGGGCTTTCGCGGGATCCTCGAGCAGGCCGTCGCTGCCGGGAACCACCGGCACGCCGGCCGCCTTCACCTTGGCCCGGCACGCCGCCTTGTCGCCGCTCAGGGCGATCGCCTCCGGCGTCGGGCCGATGAATCCGATGTCGCAGTCCTGGCAGATGCGCGCAAATTTGGGGTTTTCCGCCAGGAATCCATAGCCCGGGTGAATGGCGTGCGCATCGCAGATCTCCGCCGCGGCGATGATGCTCGGGATATGCAGATAGCTCTCCGTGGCCGACGCGGGGCCGATGCAGATGCTCTCGTCCGCAAGCGACGTATGCAGGCAGTCGCGGTCGGCCGAGGAATATACCGCGATGCTGGTGACGCCCAGCTCCCGGCATGCCCGTATGATGCGTACGGCGATTTCACCGCGATTGGCTATCAGAATGCGTCGAAACATTCGCCCTCTCTTCGGGAATTATGCGCTCCGCTTCACTCGAGAGGTTCGACCGCGAACAAAGGTTGGCCGAACTCGACCGGTTCGCCGTTTTCCACGAGCACCTTCACGATCCTTGCCGGGAACTGTGCGGTCACCTCGTTCATGAGTTTCATCGCTTCGACAATGCAGACGGTCTGCTGTTCCTGCACGGCATCGCCCGGCTTCACAAAGGGCGGCTTGTCCGGCGCGGGCGCGGCATAGAATACGCCGACCATGGGCGAATCAATGGTGATAAGCTCGTCGTCCGGAGCGGCAGGC
>JAAYAQ010000349.1 GCA_012719295.1 Candidatus Hydrogenedentota bacterium
AACCCGCATCGCTGCGGTGGAAACTTGTCCGCAGCGTCGTGAACCCTTAGCCGTTCACACGCGCAGGCTTTCGATGGCTTCGAGGTAGCTGTCGCTCCCGAACACGTACGAACCCGCTACGAGCACGTTGGCGCCGGCGGCGATCACCTGGGGCGCGGTATTCTGATCGATGCCTCCATCGACCTCCAGGTCGCGCTCTTCCCCCAGCATGGCGCGGACGAGCTCGATTTTACGCAGCATCCCGGCGATGAACTTCTGCCCCCCGAATCCCGGGTTGACCGTCATGATCAGGACCAGATCGACTGAGTCGGCCAGGAATTCGATGTCGTCAGGAGGCGTGCCCGGATTGAGCACCACCCCGGCCTTACAGCCCAGGTCGCGGATTCGCGTCAGCAGACGATGCGGATGGCGCGACGCTTCGGCATGGAACGTGATGATATCCGCCCCGGCGTTCGCAAAATCGTCCACGAACTCCTCGGGATTGTCCAGCATCAGATGAACATCCATGGGCACCGTCGAGTGACGCCTCAAGGCGCTCACCACGGGCGGACCGATGGTAAGGTTCGGGGCAAAATGCCCGTCCATGATATCCAGATGGATCCAGTCGGCCCCGGCTTCGATCACCGCATGGATTTCCTCCCCAAGACGGCTGAAATCGCTTGAGAGCAATGAGGGTGCAATCTTAAGTTTGGGCAACGCCTTCCTCCTGGCCTTCCTGGTCCAAATGGTCTGTGATAACCGGGGGCTTATCCCCCTCGTAGTAATACGTGCAGGCCCGCTGCCCGTCCACGTAGATCTCCACGGTCAATTCGTCATTGAACGACAACGGAAGCCGAAGTTTGGTGTTCGGTTCATACTTCGGGCGCTCGCCCGCTCTGTACTGTTCCTGGGTGGGCAGAACCGTCTGCCGCGTCCCTCTCCGGTCAATGACATCGATGCGGACCTCGCGCGGAGACCAGGCGCCGGGCACCGTATAGACCACCTCGACTTTCCGCATGGAATTGGGCAGAGGCGATTCTCCGGACGCCCGAACGTCGTAGGTGACTGATTGACCCTCTTGAAGCAAGGTGCCGGGCGCGGGTGTCTGAGACAAAACCCGGTTGGGTTCGGCGTTGGGGTTGTCGATCCGGTTCGCTGTAACCTGCACCCCCATCGGGGCCAGGAGCGTCATTGCATCTTCCACGGAAAGGCCCACGATACTGGGCATGGTCAGGACATTCTGGGTCGGGCCCTTGCTCAGCAGGAGATGCACCGGTTCACCGGCGCGCAGAGGACGCCCCGCCGGCGGGTCCTGCGCAATCACCTGGTCGCGCGGGGCACTGTGCCGTATCCACGCCTTGTTCCCAAGCTGCATCCCGGGAGGCAGCGCGCCTTCCACATCTTGAAGCGGTTTGCCGACGTATTCGGGCGCCGTCTGAATCTCCGCGCCCTGGCTGACCGTCGGGAACACCTCGCGGCCCGCGCGCACAACCGCCCCGGGCTCCGGACGCTGGCTGATCACATGATACGGCGGCGCCTGATCGCTGAACATCGGGGTCTGCTTGCCCATCTCCAGACCCACCTTGCCGAGTTCAAACGAGGCCTGGGTTACCGAAAGCTGTGTGATGTTCGGCACGGTCACGTATTCGCCTCCGGTGACCGCCGAGTTGAACACATACAGGCCCGCCCCGGCCATGACCAGCAGAAAGAAGGCCGTCGCCAGCGTCCACCGCAGCGACCAGCCAAAAAAGCGGAAAACAAAGAAGGTCAGGTTCAGGATCGCTTCCGCAATCTTGTCAAGAAGAACCCGTCCAGCCCGTCCTGCGCGGGGCTCGTTCGATACGTTCCCGTGTCTATTCTCCATACATCCATCCAGGTTGGGCCGTCTTCACGTTCGACCGGCGCCTCGTTCAACACGCCCTCGATGACCTCTCCGGTCTCTTCAGGCGTACACGTGCACACAGAATACACGATGACTCCGCCATTCTGGCAGAGTGCGATTGCGGACCTCAACAAGTGCCGCTGAAGCCGGCTCAGTTCCTCGATGTCCTGCTCGAGCAGCCGGTACTTCAGGTCGGGATGCCGGCGCAGCGTGCCCAGGCCGGAGCATGGCGCGTCCACCAGTACGCGGTCAAACCGGGGCAGAAACGGCGGGCGCCCGCCGTCGGCCAAAATCAGGCGAATCCCGGGGCACGCCATCCGCGCGGCATTCTCTCGAACCTGCCGGAGGCGCTCAGCCCGAAGATCGCACGCAACAATGCGGGCGCCGCCTCCGGTCAAGGCCGCGATATGGGTGGTCTTTCCCCCCGGCGCGGCGCACAGATCCAATATCCATTCCCCGGCCGCGGGTTCCATCAGATGCGGCGGCAGCATCGACGCCGGGTCCTGCATCATGAAATCCCCCTCCTGAAACCGCTTGCTGCGCGCGGGAGGCGGCCCTTCCGTGAACGTGATCTCCTCGGGAACCGCCGTGCGTTTCTCCACCTGCACGCCGCTCTTGCGAAACGCGTCCACAACGGCTTCGGGACGTGTGCGCAGGGTGTTGACCCGGGCGGACACCGGCGCCTCAACGGCACAGGCCCGGCCCAGGGCCACGGCGTCTTCCAGCCCGTACGCCGCCACCCAGCGCCTGGCGAGCCAGCGTGGAATGGAGTGCTCCACGCTCAGGCGTTCCACGGGCTCGGCGGGAAAGGACACCTCGTCGAGCCGCTGAGGGGCGCGCCGCAGGACGGCGTTGGTGAGGCGCGCCACACCGGCATGGCCCCGTTTCTTCGCCAGGTCCACCGACGTGTGCACCAGGGCGGGGTGGGTCACCTGCCGGCAGAAGAGCGCCTGAAAAATGCCCATGCGCAACAGGATGCGGATCGGCGCGGGCAGGTCTTCGAGCGGCTGTTTCAGCAGCCCCCGGAGCACATGATCGCAGAGCAGCTTATGGCGCACGGTGCCGTAGACCAGCTGCGTGAAAAAGCGCCGTCCCCGGTCGCTCAGGGTTCGCCGGCGCAGGGTCTTGTCCAGCGAAGCGTCCAGGAACATCCCGCGCTCAAACACGCGCAACAACGCTTCAATGGCGGCATCTCGTACGGGATCGATTGGCACGGCCTACAGGTCCTCGAATCGTTCGCCCACCTGGATGGCGCGGCCGGCAAGGTATTCCCGGACGGACATGGCGCGCTTGCCCGGCGCCTGCAGCGTCAGAATGGCCAGGGCGTTTTCTCCCGCGGCCACAATCACCCGTTCTCGTTCCACGGCGACAACCGTTCCCGGAGGCTCATCCCAGGTTCCGTCCACGATTCGAGACTCGTGGATCCGGTAGATCTCTCCCTTGAACCGGCAATGCGCGACGGGCCACGGAACGGCCGCCCGCACCAGGTTGTGAATCTCCCGCGCGGGACGCCCCCAGCGGATCTGGCCGTCGGCTTTCTCGAACATCCGGCAATACACGGCCTTCGAAGGGTCCTGCGGCGTGAAGCGGGCGGTCCCGGAGGCGACCAGGTCCACGCCGCGCACCAGGAGGTCCGCGCCTTTCTCCGCCAGACGGTCGGACAGCGTGACCCAGGTGTCTTCGGGCTGGATGGGTTCTTCCTCCTGCAGGAGGATGTCCCCGGAGTCCATCTCGAGCGTCAGCCGCATGATGGTCACCCCCGTCACCTCATCGCCGTTCAGCAGGGCGGTTCGGATGGGGGAGGGGCCGCGGTACGTTGGCAGGAGGCTCGGATGCATGTTGAGATACCCCAGCGGCGGGACATCCAGAATCGGCTGTCTCAGGATGCGGCCATAGGCGGCGATCAGGCAGATATCCGGAGCCTGCGCACGCAGCCAGGCCTCGAACGCGCCGTCGTTGAGCTTCTCCGGTTGCGCGACGGGGACGTGATGCTTCTCCGCCCACACTTTCGCCGGCGGCGGTTCCAGCTTCTTGCCACGGCCTTTCGGCCGGTCGGGCTGGCAGACCAGCGCCACCAGCTCGTGGGATTGAGCCGCAGCCGCCAGCGAGGGCACGGCCAGCCCGGGTGTTCCAAAGAAAACGATGCGCACTCAGGTCAGCCCCGGTATGTCGATGCCGCCGGTAAGCTCCGTCATTCGGGACTTCACCAGGTCCTGCACCTGGCGAATGCCTTCGTTCACCGCGGCGGTCACCAGCGTCTCGAGCATTTCAACGTCATTCGCATCGACCACTTCCGGCTCGATCTTCATCGATTGAAGCTCGAACTTCCCGTTCATGACGACCCGCACCATGCCGCCGCCGGCGGCGGCCTCGACGCGCTCGTCAGCAAGCCGTTCCTTGAGCTCTTCGATTTTCCCCTTCATCTCCATGGCGTGCTTCAGCATGCCGCCGAGGTTGCCCAGACCGCCGAATCCCTTGGGTAGCACAATGCCTCCTGTCCATCGAGCAGATGCCCGCTCGCGTAGTGTCTGTCGCTAAACCACGCAGAAGTATACCTGTCTGCCGGATGGCGGGGCAAAACATCCCGGCGCGTCCGCGCGCGCCGTCCTCTATGGCTGGCGAGGGGACTCGTAGGCGTGTTCGCCTCGCGCAAGCGCATCCCGCATCCGAAGCTCTTCCGCGGTGCGCGCAACGTACCGCTGCTCGCGCAATACGTCCGGCTGGGCCGGCTGGAACCCGGGCATATCGGCCCGGGGCATCTTCGCCAGGGCCTGCTTGCCCGCCTCGAGGAGCGAGAGCGCTTCGCGGTACACGGGCCCCTCGGGACCATCCAGCGTCCAAAGGCACGGGCTCAATTCCGGCCGGTCGAAACTCAACAGCGGTCCGCGGTTTGTCCGGCAGTCGGCCAGTTGGCCGAAGGGGATGCCCGTCAATTCCTCCAGCCGTTTAAGCTGGCTGGCATCGAGGGGGCTTCGCCCGGCAAGGTTGTCGGGAAACGCGCTCGAATACACGGGGTAATACGGTCCATTCACGTCGATCCACGTCACCAGCCGGTCAAAATCTCCCGGCGCCATCTCGATATCGTGGTGCCCCGCAAGAAGGGTCGCGACAAGCGGGCTGGCATGCGCACCCCACGAGAAAGCCTGCTGGATGTCCGCGGGCCCCGCCCCGATCGCCTTGATGTAGCCCTTGCGCCACAGTTCCTTGTACGACGTGTTGAATACGAGGGTCTTGTCGCCGCACAGCAATAGTTTTTCGCCCGCCTGCTTGCCGTAATCGTGACATTCCACGCAATACCGGTCGAACACCGACTGAACCTCGCTCAAATAGTTGAAGAACCGCGGTGGACCCTGCCACCCGGCCAGGGCGCTGGGCTCGCGGCGGAGCGCAAGGGGCGTAGGCAGTTTGGCGAACAGGGCAGGGGGGGCCTTCCGGCGGTCTTCATGGCAGCCCACGCATCCCGTGAGTTCGCCGCTCTGTACCAGGGTCCCGCTGCGCATCGACTGCACCATCATCCCGCGTTCGTCCAGCAACTGGAAATAAACGAAGGCCCCCGCGGGCACTTCGAAATGGGCCGACCCGTCCGGCTCGACCGGTACCGTGCCCAGAATCCGTTTGTTGTTGAAATCGTGCCAGTTCATGGCGGGGGCTTGCTGCCCCTGGCCATTCCACGGCGGCGTGGTCCACGACCGTTTCTCGGGCGATTCCACCACGCGCAGGTATTTGACCGTTCCCCGTTCGACGCCGGCCATATGCGTGCCCTCGTACACGTCCATCACATACAGGGCGCCGGGCTGGTCTTCAAAAGTCCTCCGGCAGGGAATGGCGGGCGGCCGGGTACGCGGCACCAGCGGCATCGGGTCAAAACACCCCGGCTCCTCGACATGTACCAGCACCTCGTTGCCAAAGGTGTCCAGCAGATATAACCCCATCAATTCGCCCGCGCCCGCTGTTCGGGAACACAGAAAAAACGCCTCATCGAGCGGATAGGGATCCTCGTATTTCGGGTTCACCTGCGTGAACAGGTCAAAGCCGTAGTGCTCGGGGTTGGCGGGGTCTCCCGGCCCGACCAGGTTGATCGCGTCCGCCGGCCACGTGTGGACCACCGGCGGGCGCTCATCCATCCCCAGCCGCCGGTCGATAATGGCCAGCGCGCCCCAGGGCCGGTCGTGGCACGACCCGAAGACGCACACCGCGCGCTGCGTCCCCGGAATCGGACGGGCGTCAATCACGGCGCCCGGCGACCAGGTGTTGTTTCCCCAATACACGGCGTGGTTGGTGCCGTCCGGGTTGACCGTCCACAGTCCCTGGGCGTCGCCGAAATTCCGGTCGACATATTCCCAACGGTCGTAGAGGATGCGCCCGTCGGGGGTCAGCGCGCCATGCCCTTCGAACAGGGTGCTCTTGCCGATCTGGTGGACGTTCGCCCCGTCGGCATCCATGCGGAACAGGTTCGCCATGATGTGGCGGTTGCACATGCAGTACTTGGGCTCGCGTGTCGATGAAAACGCGATGGCGCCGTCGGGCAGGTACAGCGGGTCGATGTCTGAAACCGGCTGCGCGTGTGTGAGTTGACGCAGCCCCGACCCGTCCGCGTTGACCTCGTAGATATGGTATCCGTCGTTCTTGTCCTTGCGCATCGAGAAGACAATGCGCGTGCCGTCGAAATGCACATCCGGGTCGCGAACGATGCCTTCCGGCGCTTCGACGAGGGTACGAACCTGTCCCATGCGGGCGAAATCGATGATCTTGAGCGCGCCGCCGCCTTCAAAACTGGCTTCGTTGATCTCGTGCACCTGGAACATCGTCGCGGTGTTGTGGTGGTCCGGACGGTACTGTTTCCGCGTCACGAAGAGCACGGGGTGAACACGGAGAAGCGGATGCGCCAGCAACGCCCGGCGCCTGAGCTCGTCCGCGGCAGCGCGCAGTTCCCGGGCCTGCCGAAGGGTCTCCTCGCCGGCGGGAGCGGTCCGCAGACGCTCGAGTGTGTCCGCCAGCGCCTCCTCCTCCTGAAGATAGTCGTTTCCCGCCGGATAGGAATCGCCATAACGTGCCGCCAGGTCTCCGACGGCCGCTTTCAATGAGTCCAGCCGGCTCGCATCGAGCGCGGTCGCGATGGCCCCTTGAATGAGGGCAAGATCGATCGCGGCGAAGCGCTGTGCCGTCGCCGCCTCGTCGAGCACGCCCTG
>JAAYAQ010000350.1 GCA_012719295.1 Candidatus Hydrogenedentota bacterium
GCGCTCCCACGCATTGCTGCCGGCGTTATCGAGGCCCGCGGGGATCTTCAGAAAATGCTCGATGCGGTACCGGGCAAGGAGCGCACCATCCTCTTCGAGCGAAACCGACACCGGGAATCCACGGCTGGAGACGACCGTGTCCGCGCCGGGTTCGACATGCATCCACGCCTGACCCGCCTCGCCGCTGTCCTCAAAGAAATGCAGCCCTTCAAACACCGTCCCGGAGGCCTTGTGATGCACAGTCAGCGTTCCATTGTCACGGATGACCACGTGCAGGTGCTCATTTTCCATGGCGTTGCTGCCGCATGCCAGCCCGCCGCGCGCAAACCGCCCCTTCGGATTGAAACGGAAGGTGGTATAGCCCAGCGCGGGCAGGTCGCGCGCTTCGAAATGGAAGACCACCTGCTCACACTGCATCATATGCGCCGCGTCGCCGGCATGGTTCACCGTGGCGTAGTGAGGGCGGCGCGTGACGACCTGCGCCGGCACATGCTGTTTGCCGTCGGCCGCGAGCAGGTCGAATTCGCGCGAGGCGCCACACGGCGGCACGTCCACCACCGCGGTAAGAACTTCCGAGCGCGGAAAGGGCGAGGCGTTGAACGCCGTGATCAGCAGGGCGTCCGCCCCTGCGTCCGCATTCCGGATGTTGCGCTGGATATGCGCCAGACTCCGGGCTGTCACTCCCGCGGCAATACTGTCGACCTGGCGCAGACGGTCTCGCATGTCCAATTCAATGGCGTCGACGCCGCTCCCCGCGATGCTGTCGTGGGCATGGCATTTGAGCAGCGTCGTCCAGGCCGCGTCCAGCAGCGTCGAGGGATAGTCCCGGCCCAGACACCACGCGATGGCCGAGAAGGGTTCGGCCCAGCGCTGGAGCGCGCATTCCGCGCGCGCGTTGAGGCGCTTCACCCGCGCCCGGCTGGATAACACGTCGCTGTACAGATGCACGCGGCCGGTACGCACCTTGGGCGTTCGCCGCTCGCCTTTCAAGACGGGAAGCCCCTTTGCGGCCGCTTTCACTTTGGCGATCCACGCCGGCAGGGAGCTGTGGAACACGGCGTCCCGGCCAATCGCCTCCTGGGCGGCCTCGATGATGCGCAGCTCCACGGCATCGGCCACGCTGCTGTCATGACCCATCATGAACGCGAGATACCGCGTCGTCGCCACGCGGCGTTCTTCATCACGGAGTGCGCGGATGCACTGGATGGCGCGGTCCTTGTCAAAATGGGATGCGGGGTCCAGAAGGGTATGCTGTTCCTCGCAGGATTCTTCCGTGCAGAAATGGAACGGCAGTCCTCCCTTGTCCCACGTGTACAGGCGATCATCCTTTGCAAACGGATGCACGACCTTCCGGTACACCTTGTGATAGAAGTTGTACCGCGCCCCCGCGCTGATCTGCGAGGCGAACGCGCGCGTGCCGTCGGCGCCTTCGAAGATGAACTCGTTGGGGGCCTCGTCGTGCGTGACGCCATGGTAAAACAGGATGGTATCGATGCCAAACCCGGCATAGATCTGGGGCATCTGCGACGTCTGGCCATAGGAGAACGGGCTGTAGCCCACCTTCATCACCTGCCCGAACGCGCGCGCGATGCGGTGGCCGTACAACAGGTTCCGCACCAGCGACTCCCCGTTCACACAAAACTCTTCCGGGCACGTGTACCACGGCCCGACCAGGAGGCGCTCATTTGTGACGTGCTTCGTGATCCGGTCGCGACATTCCGGGCGCACCTCGAGATAATCCTCGAGAGGCGCCACCTGGGAATCCAGCAGAAAGCTGGCGTAACCGGGTTCGGTATCGAGAATATCAAGCAGCGCATCCAGAAACTCCACGAGCCGCATGCGCGTTTCCTGAAAGTCCGCGCTCCACTCGCGGTCCCAATGGGTGTTGGAGATGACATGCATTTCGCACGACGATTTCATGGTGCGTCTTCCCCTCGCTTTGGCTGGACAGGCCACGAACCCCGCGCGAACGGCCATCGTCCGCCCGCCGATAACACGCCGCTATCCCGCGGAGTGCGCTCCATTCCCGTTTCAGGCGCTCAACCGTCCGGGCGAAGCAGCCACACCTCCGCCACCTGACACCCCCGCCCGGAAAAATGATGCCACTCCAGGTCAAGCGTCCCGCCGGCCGTGGCCTCTTTCGGGACGGCGAATTCGAGGGGCACGGGCGCCTCGGGCTGCGGCATGGGACCGTGAATTTCGTGTGTTCCGTTTGCTACCAGCCGCATGGTGGGCCGGAAACGTCCGGTGTACACGACGCGAACGGTGTAGGACGCCTGGGTATCGAGGCCTTCATAGCGCATATGCAGCGGGGTGCCAAACAGGGTCTGTCCCTGGTCGCGCCAGGATCGCCGCCACGCTTCCCGCCCTTTGACCTCGATGACTTCGCACTGGGTGGATTCCACCGCACTCGGATCGGCCGCCCAGTCCTTCTGCCGAACGAGATGGGGCTGTTTCCAGGCATTCCCAAGGTCGTCGTAGAACCCGCCCGGGCCCGCGTCTTCCCAATTCACGACGGTGTGCAGACGTGCCGCGCGCGACGGTTCATCGGCCAGGGCCAGGATCTCCTTGAATTGCGATTCATACCACAGCCGGTCACTCAGGGGCATGTCCAGAGCGTCCAGAATGGCGCCCCGTTCCCAGTTCTTCGCGCCATACGTGTCGACACTGAGCTGCATACCGATACTCTTGAACAGGAACCCGCCCAGCTCTTCGATGCGCGCCCGCAGCTCCGGCGCGTCCGGTTTCGCATCGGCTTCGGCCAGGATCGCGGACGCGCTGCCGATGGCCGTGGCAACGTCCACCTCCGGCACACGGGCGAGTTCCGCACACGCCCGCTGCTCGCGCTCGGTTTCCGCAACCAGTTTCCGGCGGAGATAGGCGTCGTAATAGGCGCGCAGCAGCCCCATCTGCAGCCGCCAGTTGGTTTCGACGGTGGTTCCGGCCTCCTGTTCGATTTCCTGCCAGAGCGCCAGCGTGTCTTCGACCGCCTCATTCGAGAGCAACGGGCCCTGCCAGTTCTGCTCCAGCGCCAGCAGGCCCTCCGCCGCCTTCCCGCCCAGGTCCTCGCCCATGAAATAGCGGCCGTACTCAATCAGGATCTGCCCCACATCGGCCTGCGGATCCCAACCCTTCGCGGACCAGATGATCTTGTTGACGTCGTCATTCACGCCATCCGAATAGGTGTTGAATCCGATGGTGTGCGGCGCCGTCACGTCGAATATGTGCGCGGTGGCCACGGGGCGCGGGTTGATCGGCTCCCGGCCCAGGGTAGACGCAAACGCGTGGTCCCAGTCCGGCACCGGGTACTGGCATTCGATGCAATGCGTGATGTCGCAGTACTGCACAATGGGGTACTGCTCCGGCACCCTGGCGCGCATCGTCGCCAAAGGCATCTTGACCCAGGTCCCGAACACCACGCCCGTGAGCCAGTCCGGCGGGTCCCCGGACAGCATCTCGAACAGGGTAGCGTTCCACTCGTGGGGCATGTCCTCGTTCGAGAACCAGATCTCCGCGTTCGGATGCGACACCCGCAACAGCGCCGCCACGTCTTTCAACAGCGGCAGGAGAACTTCGGGCGGGGTGTCGCCCGGATCGCCGCCGGGCACGAAGATCGCGTCCAGGGGACTGCACTGCTCGAAGAACGCGCGGCATTTCTCGAGCACCGCCGGCGCCGTCTCGGGGGTGATGGCGTGCTCCGAGGGCGGCATCCATACCCAGACGCGCATCCCGTACTCGCCAATCATCCGGACCAGCTTGGCCGTGCGTTCCAGGACGGGTTCCGTCATGTGAGGCCCGTCGATGTCCAGGGAATCGAGTTGAACGATAAGCTGGACGCCGTTGGCGCCGAACACCGCCAAGTCGCGGATGTACTGTTCAAACTGGTCCACGCTCCAGGCGTCGTAGGTGTTCGAGGTGTGCCGGTACCCCAGCTCATGGCCGCGCACCGGGTACGCCGGGGCCGTGCTCGCGCGGAAACCGGGGTCCAGCGCAAATTCTCCCGGCCTCATGCGGAGGGCCCGCAAGAGCGCGCCGGCGCCGTACACCACCCCGCGGTCGTCACGTCCCAACACACAGACCGTTGGCGCCTGACGC
>JAAYAQ010000351.1 GCA_012719295.1 Candidatus Hydrogenedentota bacterium
CACCCGCCCCGATTCCCCGCCCGTCACCGCGAATTCGAGGCCGGGCCGTCCGGGAACGATATCGCCGAACGCAGCCGTGACATTGATGGTACGGCTGTCGAATTGGTGGGTGAAGACGACCGCGCCCTCCTTGTCAAAGGCAAGCAGGCTGCCCTGCTGCGTGCAGAGGAGGTATTCCAGCGCGCTGTCGCCGTCCAGGTCTACAAGAGCGCCCGGCGCAAGACTCCGCCCCTGCGTGTCGATGTCCCAGACAACGCGGCCCTGTTCGTCAAACCGGTACAGCACCCCCAATTCGGTCACCACAAAAAGATCCGCCCGGCCATCGCCGTCGATGTCGCCCGCGGAAATGGTGGAGGCCACGCCGCCGCGCAGCATCCGCTCCCATACCACGCCGCCCGTCCCGTCCAGACACACCAATCGACCTTCACGCGAGCCCGCCGCGATACCCGCACGCCCGGACGCGTCGCCGTAGATCACCGCGGAACATATCGCCCAGTCGGGCGCGGTTCCCCCAAGCGCGAATTCCCATAACGGGGTACCTTCCGCGTCCAGAGCAAAGAGCTTCCCGGCGCCGGTGGCCATCACAATTTCGGGGCGGCCGTCACCATGGATGTCCCCCACCGCGGGACTTCCGCAATCCGCCCCGAGGTCGCGCGTCCAGAGGGGCGCGCCCGTCAAGGCGTTAAACACGCTCAGCGTCCCCTTCAGGCTCCCCTGAACGAGTTCGAGGGTTCCGTCGCCATTGAGATCCGCCACCGCCGGCGACGAACAGAAGACCGGCGCAATGTCTCGTTGCCAGACGACGTCCCCGTGTCCGTCGAGGCAGGTCAACAGGCCCGTGTTGTCGCCGGCATAGATAAGCGGCGGCTGCCCGGGACGTTCGAGGAGCGCCGGACAGGTGGAATAGCGCCCGCGCCCGTCAAAACGCCAGCGTTCCGTGCCGGCGCCGTCCACGACGATGATGCTCTCGTACGCGGCCGTGACAACTTCGGCGCTGCCGTCGCCGTCCAGGTCCGCCACCATGGCCGCCCCTTCCATGATCATGTCGGGATCCGCCACCCACAACGGCTCGATGGCGAGGCCCATGGCCGCCCGGGTCACGGCAGCGCACAGCACATACGCCGCGGCAACATAGACAAGTCCCGCTCGAAACACCGGAGCGCCCGCGGAGTGGGCCCAGTGCGGTTTCATGTTCGTTCGCCTCCCCTGTGAGCCGCGCTCACGGAACCGGCACGCCCCAGAGCCACCGGCCCGATTCCTTGCCCGTCACCTTGATTGCCAACGCCCCGGCCTCCCAGCACGAGAGCACGTCGTGACCACGGCTGCCCGGCGTGGGCCCCTCCGTTATCACGGCGAGATTATCCGGCAGATCGCCTTTCGGAATCCGCAACGTGCCCTCGCCATGCGCCATGATCTGGAGGAGCGCCCCGCCTTCCAGCCGCCGGTCCGGGGATACCGGCGCCCAGGCGACTTGCGCGAACGGCGCGTCCGCAAACACGAACCGGCGCCCGTCGACGGTGACCTCATTGGCCTGCGACCCGGCAAAGGCGATCAGATCACCGCGCTCGTTCACGCGAAACGCCATGGCCTGTTTGCCCTGGTACCAGACCTCGTGACCGTTCACCTTGAAACTCTCCAGCGCGATCGTGTCGTCCGGCAGGGGACGCTTCTCCATGTACGCGCTATCTTCTTCTTCCTTCCGCGCAAAACCGCCCGGCCACCCCTCCTCAAACGTGCGGAAATGGCGCGCCACCGCCACCGCACCGTTCGGAAACCGGCAGGCAAGATAATCGGTCGTCCGCGACAGATGCTCCGTGTTGTCGTTCACGTCCGGAAACGTTCCGGTGGGCGGATACGCCCCCAGCGCGCTCAACACCTCAAACCAATTGCGCGATTCGTATCCCAGGCTCTGAGCCTGATCGTCGCGCGGGCGATAGCCCAGAAACGCCGTCACCCCGCCGCCATCGTGGGCGCGCAGCGTCCCCACCACATGGCCGGCCACGCGCGCCGCCACCTCGGTTCCCGCTCGCGGTGTGACCGGGTAGATGCGATCCACCAGGAAGTCCGTCAGGATCACCTGGGGTTCGACGCCGCTCAGCCGCCCCTCAAACTCAACCCGCCGTCCGGGAGCAAGCAGCCCCTCATCGGGCTCGGGCGCATACTCCGCGCCAAACATCGCCCGCCACGCGTCCAGCGCGCTGTCCCCTTCGTACGTCAGCACCGGAGGCGGCCCGGACCACACCACGCGCCCCCCGGACGCAGCCAGCGCTTCGAGCATCTCGAGCAGCGCCCGCGAGGGAAACGGCTCGAACAGGGCTACCAGCGTCGTAAAGCGCCGGCCGGCCATCTCAATCGCCCCGTTGGACACACGCCCGCATTCGAGGAGCTTCGCCGCGCTGACGTAGTTGGCATACCCGTATTGCGTCATCCAGCTCCCGAACCGCTCGTCTGCCGCCACCAGGTCGAGAGGATACAGCATGAGCACGTCGACGTCGCGGTGCTGCATGTCCTCCACCATGCCCCACAGCGGGGAACCCGCGGCCCCGTACGTATTGACCAGACTCATCCGCCACGCGCTGATGGGCCCCGGCATGCCCCAATGCGCCGCATACGAATACGGCACTTCGTTCAGGATCCCCGTCGAACACGCCAGCGCCATCGCGAAGTAGTTCCGATCGAGCCAGCCGCCCTCGGCATGGTCGTTCCCGTTGCCGGTCAGAAAGTCGCCCCATTTGAAATAGTCGTAACACGCCGAAGCCGCCTGGTGCACCGTGCACGACCACTGGAAATTGGACGTGTATTCGTATTGATGCGGCGCCTGCGGCGTCCGTCCCGTATCCCACCGGTCAATGGTCGGGCTCTCGGCCCAGGTGGCGTGCGCCCGCGATTCGAGACGCCGGCCCATCCGCGCTTCGGCGTGACGCTTCGCCGCGGCAAACAAATCCACCACCCCGTCCTGCAACAGGTGGTAATAACGCGCGCGGAACAGCGCCGTCCGGCGGATCGCTTCGGGCGTATCGCCAAAGACGTGCATGACGCCCGTCTTGGCGCTCAGGTCCGGCGCGAAATCCTCCTGCCCCCGGACGAAATAGACCAGGTATTTCGCAAAATCGCGGTACTCTTCCCCGTACTTCCCGGCGTAGGCGTTCACCAGACCGTCGCTCACATACCGCAGCGCAAACTCTCCATGATCGTGATGGCCAAAGTAGGCCCAGTCCTGCTGGATGTGCATCTCGTCCGCGTACAACCCGTTCAGCCGGACCCCCGCGTCCGCGTATTTGTTCACGAGCCCTTCAAGAAACGGCAGGGCGCGCGGACTGAAGTAATCCATCTCGGGCGTACGGTAGAGCTGCACGACCAGCACCCGGTCAAGCGGCCCGATGTCCGTGCGCCCCTCGCCGTGCACCCGGATACGCCCCGCCAGCGCAGTTTTCGCGCCGTCCCACGCCTCCACCGTCGCCACATCCGTAATCTCGACGATCTCGTCCGGGTTCACCACACGGTACGGCGTGCCCCGGACCCCCCGCTCGCGAAACGCAAACACCCGCACCCCCGCGTCCGCAACGTCGATCGGACCCTTGTTATTGGTCCAGCGGGTCTGCCGCCAGAGCTGCACGCTGAACCGGCCCGTCTCCACGTCCCGCAGGCCTTTCCGGTAATGCATCCACTGCCCCGACTCACCGGTTTCCCGCGCGTAGGCGGGCCCGATCTCCAGCGGACTCAACAGGCTCAACTCAAGCCCGAGCCCATGCGCCGCCGCAAACGCGCCTATCTTCGCGATGTGTCCGATGTATTCGTCCATATCAGGCGTCAGCCGGCGCGGTTTGTCCTGCCCGGGCCGGTATTGCGCGAAGAACTGGTCGAACGCCACGATCAAGGTCCGCAGCCCCTGCCTCTGCGCGCGCTCGCAGATCATCCGCAGACTTTCCTCGCGCGGGGCATAGCCCGTGGCCAGATTCAGGGCCTTGTCCGGGTCGGACGCGATTGTTTCCAGTTCCTCGTCGTTTACCAGGATGATATGCGGACGCGGCATGAATCCCCACGGACCCGGATATGCCACCAGTTCGCCGCGGTAGACATCTTCCGCCACGCTCCCGTCCTCCGCGTGCGCCACGGCGCCGAAGACAACCGAAAAAAGCCCGGCCGCCGCAAGAATAAACACGCCCGTTCCCCTCAATTCATGCAACCAGTCCATTACATTCCCCTCTACATTGGATTCCGCGCACCTGGATTCTCCGCCCATACTATCCGCCCGGCAACACCCGCGCAAACACCCCACCACAGGGCAATCACACACCGGCCTCGCATGAACCGTCATCCTGCACTCTTCCTCCTCACCTTCCTGGCCTCCCCCGTCCGCCCAAGGTTGCTGTATTACGTGCCGCCGTTGTGGCAAGATGATGCCCGACATTCACCACAACCCCTCACGTTCAGGGAGACTTTCCATCATGGACATGACCCGGTTTACACGACGCGATGTACTGCGTTCCGGCGCCGCGCTGGCCATGGCGCCGGCGGTCGCCTCTATCAGTGCGGCAGGCCAGACCGAACTCCCCGCCCAGTGGCCCGTCATCGGCGTTTCCACCCTTGGCTTTGGCGAGTACACCAACCGCCAGCTCGCCCAGGAATTCGCCGCCGAGAGCGTGCGTACCATTCAGCTTTTTCTCAGCCAGAGCGACAGCCAGTACTGGGTCTACAGCGGCCGGTCCGACGTGTCGGCCATCACCCCCGACCGCGCCAGAGAGATTGCGAACGAATACCGCTCCGTGGGCATCGACATCCACAGCATCGGGGTCTACACCAACCTCATCCACCCCGATCCCGCCGAGCGTGCCGCCAACCTCGACTATTTCGAGGCCATGATGCACATCGGCGCCGAGATGAACGTCCACACCTTCATCACCGAGGCCGGCCATCACGGCACCGCGGACCATGTTCCCTACCATTTCCAGACCGACACGTGGAAACACATGGTGGAAACCGGCCGGGAACTCGCAAAACGCGCGGAAGCCTGCAACGCCACCGTGCTCGTCGAGCCGTCCTTCCTGTCCTTCTTCGCCAGCGCCAAGCGCACCCGTGTCTTCCTCGAGGAAGTGGGGTCTCCGCGTATGCGCGCCCTCCTCGATCCCGCCAACATCCTCGAACTCAATGATCTCGAGGAGATGTTCGCCCAGCTCGCCCCCTGGATCGATTGCATCCATGCCAAGGACCGCAAACTACACGTCGACTACGGGGTGCCGGCGGGCCAGGGCGACATCGACTACAAGAGATTCGTGGCGCTCGCCGCGAAACACGCGCCCAACGCCCCCCTGATCCTGGAGTATGTCGGGCCCAAGGACTACCGCCAGGCCCGGGAAATCCTCCTGAACGCCATACAGAGCTTCCGCGAAACGTGACCGCCCGGGCCATCGGCCCGCCCATCCTGGCCGGTTGACTCGGCGCCCGGGCCTCGTTCATGATGATGGGGCGGCAGTAAAAGGGGTCGGAGGGGGGGCGATATGCCGTTTCTCATTCTGCGAACGGGCCTGTCCAAGGGCGCAAGCTGGCCCATCACCGGGGCGCCCCTCCTCATCGGCCGCGAGCAGGGCTGTCAGATCGCGCTTCCCGATGCCCTCATCTCGCGCAAGCATTGCGAGATCGTGCTCTCCGCCGGGCAGATCCTGTTGCGCGACCTGGGAAGCAGTAACGCCACGTTCGTGAACGGCAAGCCGGTCGACACCTGCACGCTGCAGCCCGGCGATCAGGTCATGCTCGGGCGCACCGTGCTGCTGGTCTCCGAGGAAGACCACAGCGAGGACGCCGCGCAACCGGAGGCCCTGTCCCGCACCACGGTCTCACTCACTGAGGGACAGGCCATCTACCTTCAACGCGACCCGCTTGAAGGCAGCGACAACGAGACCCCGCACAGAACCGCCGACCTCGCCCAACTGTTCAATCTGAGCCGTTCGTTCAGCCGGGTCGACTCCCTGAACGAACTGATCGCGCAATTGACCAATGCCGTCCTCGACCGTTTCAATCCGCTGGACCTCTGGATAGCTCTTCTTGACGATACCAGCGGCGAACTCCAGGTCGCGAAACAGAAGACCTTCGAGACCCCGGCCAAAATGCCCGAAGCCGCCATGCGGCAGGCGCTGGCCGACATGCGCGGGTTCCTCGTCCCGGAACGAACCCGGATGGACAACGCCAAGGTCCTTCAATTGAGCCTGATCGCCCCCATCCACTTCGCTGGACAGGGCATCGCGGCCATCGCCCTGCGCTCCCACAGCCGCCATCGTTTGTACGATGAAACGGACCTCCATTTCCTCGTGTCGCTGGCCAACACCGCCGCGCCGTTCTTTGAAGCGATCCGTCACCGCACGCGACTCCAGCGCGAAGTCAGACGGCTCCGGCAGGCCCGGCAACAGGCGCTGACACTCGTGGGCGAGAGCCCCTGCATGCAACGCGTGCGGCAGACCATCCAGGAGGTCGCCGACACCCCTCACCCCGTGCTGATCGTGGGCGAAACCGGTACCGGAAAGGAAATCGTCGCCAACCTCATCCACGAATTCTCCGGCCGGGCCACTGGGCCCTTCGTGCCGGTGAACTGCGCCGCGATCGCCCGGGAACTCTTCGAGAGCGAGCTCTTCGGTCACGAACGCGGAGCGTTCACCGGCGCCAGCGAACGAAAGACCGGCATGATGGAGCAGAGCAACGGCGGCACCCTCTTCCTCGACGAAATCGGCGACCTGAGCCCCGAACACCAGGCCGCGATCCTCCGCGCACTTGAAACGAAGACGTTCCGGCGCGTGGGCGGCACGGACCAGATCGCCTCCGATTTCCGGATCGTCGCCGCCACTAACCGCAACATTCATCAGGAAGTCGCCAGCGGCACGTTTCGCCGCGACCTGTATCACCGGCTCCGCGGCGTCGAAATCCTCATCGAACCCCTGCGTGAGCGTCCCGCCGACATCGCCGAACTCGCCGAACACTTTCTCGAAGCCGCCCGCCCCAACTGCAAACACCCGCTCGCTGGATTCGAACCCGATACCCTCGAATTTCTGCGCGCACAACCCTGGCCGGGCAACGCCCGTGAACTCCGGTACTGCATCGAATCCGCCGTGACGTTCTGCAAAAACGACCGCATCGCCATCGCCGATATGCAGACCGCCATGACCGGCCCGTTGCGCCCGGGCGCGCCCCGCCCCCTCTCCGAAATTGAACGTCACGCCATCGAAGAGGCCCTCGCATTCTGCGGCGGCAACGTCGTTCAGGCGGCCCGCCTGCTCGGCGTTGGAAAGGACACCCTCTACCGCCGTCTCGCCCAGTACCGGAACCAGGACTGAGCCCCGCCGCCCGCCGTTCGCACCGTGCGAATTCCCGCATCGCAAAATGAGAAGCGCGGAGCCATTTCACCGGCCGTGCCACGCCCTGAGCCCGAGCCGCTTCGGCTGTAACCGACCGCTACTACAGCACTTGCCACACGGACGAAACAAGAGGCGCAAATTGGCGCGCCACTTGCTCCTGATTGGGAAGGCGGAGAGGTGCAGGAAACCGGCGATCGGCAGCCCGGATACGGCGGCCACATCGCCACGGCAGCACGGGAGGCACGGCAACTTCCATGGCGACTACAGAACGACTGCCCGGCCCACACGGACCGGAGGCGTCACACCCGTTCACACGCATTCTGAACATCTGCGGGGGCGACAAGACTCAGGCGGCATGGCTCCTCGGGACCAGCCTTCAGACCCTCGAGAAACTACTCGAACAGGAGACTTTCATGTGCCAGCCGCGCCCTCCCGAAACCTACCATTGGGACATTTAGTCCGGGGCAACCCAGCCTCGTCTTTCCTCCTCGAGATGTCCCTCTGCATTCCTGC
>JAAYAQ010000352.1 GCA_012719295.1 Candidatus Hydrogenedentota bacterium
CTTCTGTCCTTCTCGAAGCACCCGGCAACCAGCGCGACGCACAGCACCAGCGCCGCCAACCGAAATATATGGTTTTGTCTCATACGGCCGACCTCATCCCGGACTCTGGGAACCAGAACCGCGGCCCGTCACATACCAGCGCGGGCCGCGGCAAGTCAGCATACATTGTCAAGGACGCTACGTGTCACCGTTGCGCGCCCGGCATGATTCGACGCCCCGGCGTCAGGGCGCGGGGGCGATAAACCGTTCGTTCAGCTTCAGGTATTCCAGTTCAATGGCGCGGTTGTTGCCGAGGGTGTCGACGAACCGCAGACCGTGGAACTCGTCACCCTGGCGCACCTGCACACTTTCGGTGGTTTTGGTCTCGGGCAGATACAGCTGGAGGAACCAGATGGTCACGCCGTCCATGGTGGTATTGCCCGTCACTTTGACCTGCGGCCGGTTGAGCTGGTCGTGGGCCTGCTGGCGGTACCGGGCGATCATGGGATTTTCCGGTTCGAGCACCTCAAGCAGATCGCACGCCGCGAACAGCACCTCGTACATCAGGGGGTTGTTCTTGCCCTGATCGTACGCGGCAATGATGTCGCGCTCGAAGAGGTTGCCGACGCGTTGCAGGCCTTTTTGCCCATAGTCCGTGCTCGAATGGGTGGCTTTGGCGTTCTGGAGGTCCGCCTTGATGCTCTCTTTAAGCTCGGGCGGCGCGGGAAGTTGCTGCTGAACGCCGGAGGGGGACCGCATCCCCGGAGTCGCGGCCTGGCCGGCCATCTGGTCATAGAGCCGCTGGGCTTCCGTGAGGTTGCCGCTGGCAATGCTTTTCAGGACCTGATATTTGGTCAGGAATGTTGTTTTGATTTCGTTTTCGATTTCCTCCGGGGTCGGCGGCGGCGGCGGAGGCGGCGGCGGCGGCGGCGGTGGGGGCGGCGGCGGAGCTTCGGCTTTGCAGCCCGCGAACACGATCAAGCATACTCCAATCAGGAGGGTAACCAGGAGGACTCGTTTCATGCGTAACTCTCCACACACGGTACATAAGCCTGGACAGCGAACAGATTATACTTGACAGCCGCGGAAAGTACAAATCGCACAACAACTTGGGAAATGGAAATCCCGTCGGGAGGAAGTGTATATGGGGAATGACGCCCCAGGCTCGTTCGAGCGGATAGCCCAGTATTACGAGGCGCTGGCCAATGCGCCCCGGCGCCTGGAACGGGAAGGCCCGTTCCTGCGCGAGACGCTGGCGCGCGCGCCGGGAAACCGCGTGCTGGATCTCGCGTGTGGCACCGGGCTGCACGCGCTGTGGTTCGCGGAACAGCATGCGGACGTCACGGCAATTGATCTGAGTGCGGCCATGATTGCCTACGCGCGAACGCACCGCGCTCACGAGCGGATTGACTACCGGGTCTGTGACATGCGGACGCCGCCCCACGGCACGTGGGATCTGATCGTCAGTCTGGGCAATTCCCTGTGCCTGTTGGAGGCCGAGGACGACCTTCGCCGCGTGTTTCTGAACGTGAGGGAGCGTCTTTCGGCGGAGGGGCGGTTTCTGTTTCAGATCCTCAACTACGGGCGCAGCGAGGCGCAGGAGCCGCGTCACCGCATCGAGACCGCCGCTCTGCCCGAAGGCAAGCTCACCGCCGTCAAGAACCTCGTGCCGGCGGGCAACCGCACCCTGCTGGCGCTGAATTTCTTCGTCGAGGACGCGCAATCCCGTTTCGAATCGGTCGCGGATACGGCGGTGCTGCGCAACTGGACGAAAGACGTCCTGCTTCCGCTTGCCTGGGAAAACGCCCTGGAGCCCGCGGGGCTGTTCGGGGGTTTCGCCGGGGAACCATTCGAGCCCGAAACCTCGCCGGATCTCATCGTGCTGCTGCGGAAAGCCTAATGAGGGGTCGCGGGCGGTATTGCGTTGCTTTCCGGCGCTTTTTTGTGCTATGACACGCGGAAATTCCCCGATTTTCTGGAGTGCATGCCGATGACGCTGACGGGTGCCGAACGCATCGCGAACATCCTCCGGCGCAAGCCGGTGGATCGGATCGGGCTGTTCGAACATTTCTGGGGCGACACCCAGAAGAAGTGGGCCCGCGAGGGGCATCTCAAGGAAGGGGAATCGCTCGCGGACCATTTCGGTTTCGACATTGAAACCGGCGGCTGGTTCAACATGACCGCGAACCTGGATTTCGAGCCCGTGGTCGTTGAAGAGACCGAGGACACCGTTCTGACGCGCGACGGCAATGGCGCGCTGCTGCGCCGGCACAAGCGCCACGACGCGACGCCGGAACACGTGGATTTCCTGGTGAAGGACCGCGCGGGCTGGGAGGAGCACATCAAGCCGGTGCTGAGGCCCGACCGGCGGCGCACGGATTTCACGGCCTACCGCGAAGCGCGGCGGCACGCCGCCGGGGCGCAACGGTTCTTCTGCTGGGGCGGGACCAATGTGTTTGAGCTCATGCATCCCGTGTGCGGGCACGAATACATGCTGATGGGCATGGCGGTGGATCCCGGCTGGGTAAAGGAGATGGTGGGGACCTACGCGGATCTCATCATTGAGATGATGGAGATGCTTTTCGGCGAGGAAGGCTGGCCGGACGGCATCTGGTTCTATGAGGACATGGGGTTCAAGGGGCGGCCGTTCATGTCGGCGGAGATGTACCGCGAGATCATCCAGCCCGGGCATCGAAAGACCATCGATTACGTCAAGAGCCGGGGCGTGCCGGTGATCATGCATTCGTGCGGGTACGTCGAGCCGCTGGTGCCGGGGATGCTGGAGGCGGGGATCGATTGTCTGCAGGTGATTGAAGTCAAGGCAGGCATGGATCTTGTCAAGCTTTACAGGGATTTCGGCGATCGGTTATCCTTCATGGGGGGAATGGATGTTCGCGTGCTCTACACGAACGACACGTCGCGGATCGATGCGGAGTTGCGGGCCAAGATTCCCGTGGTAAAAGCCAACTACGGCTATGTGCTGCATTCGGACCACTCGATCCCGGACCAGGTCGAGTACGAGAGCTATCGGTATTTCACCCGAAAGGGTTTGGAGCTGGGCTCCTACAACGGCAGGTAAGGCGAAGTCGGCTTCGCAAAGAGGAGACGGACATGTCCGAGGAACTGTTACAACAACTGGCTGTCTGTGTCGAGCGCGGCAAAGTGAACCAGGCCTCGCCGTATCCGCCCGACATGAAGGGTCAGGACGGCGCCGATGAACTGACGAGGAAGGCCCTGGACCAGGGCGTCTCGCCGAACGATGTGCTTGAGAAGGCCCTCATCATCGGCATGGGAAACATCGGCAAGAAATTCAGCGCCAACCAGGTGTTCGTGCCCGATGTGCTCATGGCCGCCAAGGCGATGACTGCCGCGATGGGGCACCTGAAACCGTTCCTGGATTCCGGCCAGGTCAAGACCCGGGGCACGTTCGTGATCGGCACGGTGCAGGGCGATCTGCACGATATCGGCAAGAACCTGGTCTGCATGGTCATGGAAGGCGGCGGCTGGAAGGTCGTGGATCTCGGCGTGGACGTGTCTCCCGAGAAGTTCCTTGCGGCGGTGCAGGCCAATCCGGGCGCGGCGGTCGGGCTCAGCGCGCTGCTGACCACTACGATGGTGAACATGGAAAAGACCGTCAAGCTGATCAAGGGCGAAGTACCGGGAACGAAAGTCGTCGTTGGCGGCGCGCCGCTGACGCAGGAGTTCGCGACCAAGATCGGCGCGGACGCCTATTCCCCCGATCCCCAGGGCGCCTTGGATTATCTCAACATCAACGTTGCCGCATAAGCGCGGTTGATACAGGTTGTACTGGCGGACGCGGCTCTTTCCGGGCGGGAAGGAGCCGCGTCGCTGTCTGTGCGGTGGGGCTGGCCGTCCCGAGTGAGCGATATCCGGCGCGATTTGATTCCGCGCGGGTTTCCCCGGATACTTGGTGCAGGCGGCGCACGTTTGCGCGAGCCCGTGAATGGTTAAGGCCGGAAGCATTGGAGACCGGTTCATGCAGGTTGCCGAAGGTGTTCGATATCTCGTGATTTTTGCGGTTGTGCTGGGCGCCGCGGGCGGCGCGGCCTGGGCGGAGGAGACCGGCGGGGACATCGTCTACGTAAGCGATGCCTGGCAGGAACTCGCGCCGGAACATACGCAGGCCTGGGGTTCGCTGGGCCTGAACACGGCTACGAAGCCGCCCGACGGCCGTTCTGCTTCGCCGCTGAAGGTCGGGGACCAGGTATACGAGAAGGGACTCGGGGCGCATGCCGGCGGCGCGACCACGATAGCTTTGCGCAGTGACTTTGTCCGGTTTGAAGCCGAGGTGGGGATCCAGCGCCAGAGCGGCGGCCGCGGCAGCGTCGTGTTTGAAGTGTATGTGGACGACGAGAAGCGCGCGTCGGTGGGGCCGCTCAATGACGACGCCGCGCCGCAGCCCATCGCGGTGGATGTCGAGGGCGGCCGCGTCCTGCGCCTGGTTTCGCACGACAACGGTGACGGCATCGGCTGCGACATGGCGAACTGGCTCAATGCCCGGTTTGTCTACGATCCGAACAGACCGCGCACCGGAGAGCCGTCGGTCACGTTGATGGGCCAACCCGCACCGGAGCCCAGCGCGGCGGTCTGCGGTTTCACGTTGCTCGCCGCGGAAGGCGGCCCGCAACTGGCTGCGTTTGGAGACAATGCCTTTGGCGTATGTCTGCGTGAGGGAGAAGAAGCGGAACTGGCTGTCCCCCTCCTCCATGTTCCCGAAGGCGCGTCCGTGCAGGCGTCGGTCCGGGTGGCGGGCACGGGGAGCGCGCGTGTCGTTGTCAGCGCGGGGAGCAGCACCGCCGAGCATGAACTTGTTGGGGGGGCTGCGGCGCAGATCTCGGTCACGCCCGAGGCGGAACAGGAATCCCGGTTGGCCGTACGCCTCTCGGGGACGGCGGGGGAGATTCTGGTGCGGCTCGCCGACGTTCGGCTTGTTTATGGCGACAGGCAGCTTGCCCCGCGTCTTATGCCCGAGACCCCTTCGGCGCCGGTGGCGCCGCCGCCGGTGGTGCCGGCGCTTCGGCCGATGATGCAGGCGGCGCTCCTGGAATGGGACTGGCGCCTCCAGGACGGCATTGGGACGCCGCGCGAACCCGTTTCGTATGCGGTGGCCATTGATCGGCTGTTCGCGCGGGGCGACGCGCTCATCGACGACCTCAGGGGCAGCGGCGTGGCGCTGGATACGGCCCGGTGGCTCGAGCTCAAGGGCGAATTTGCGGCGCTCGCCGGGGTTCCCGATGCGGATCCGCGGTGGGAGACGTTGTGGCGCGATGTGCATACGGTCCGCCGCGGCCTGGTCTTTTCCAATCCGCTGGCCGACGTCGGGCCCTTGCTGTTCGTCAAACACGTTCCTTCGTATTTCAGCCACCAGTTGACGCAGTATTACGGCCGGTGTGCGCGGGGCGGCGGCGGGGTTTACGTGCTCGATGCGCCCGGCAAATCGATGGACTGCCGCGAACTGGTATCGGGCCAGCTGCCGCTCGGGAATTACATGCACCCCGAGGTCACGCACGATGCGGACCGGATCCTGTTCGCGTACTGCGAAGTGCCGTTCGATCCGTACGACGAGATCCGGGAACAGTGTTATGGGCGCTGGTACCATCTCTATGAAGTGCGCCCGGACGGGACGGGCTTGCGGCAGATCACCGAGGGACCCTATGACGATTTCTCGCCGCGCGAACTGCCCGACGGCAACCTCATGTTCATTTCAACCCGCCGCGGAGGGTATCACCGGTGCGGCCGGGGTCCCTGCGACGTCTATACGCTCGCGTTGGCGGAAGGAAACGGCGCGAACCCGCGCACGGTTTCGTACCACGAAACCCAGGAATGGGATCCCGCCGTGCTGGCCGACGGGCGGGTCATCTACACGCGGTGGGACTACGTCGACCGCAATGCCGTGCATTACCAGCAGCTCTGGTCGGTACGCCCGGACGGAACCGGGCCCGCGATCTATTACGGAAACAACACGCTCAACCCGGTGGGGGTGTGGGAAGCGCGGCAGGTGCCCGGTTCGCCGCATATCATGGCGACGGCCGCCGCCCACCATGCCATGACAGCCGGTTCCGTCATCCTGCTGGACACGACCCGCGGCGTGGACGGGCTCGAGCCGGTGACGCGGCTCACGCCTGATGCGCCGTTCCCCGAGAGCGAGACGCGCGTGCTCCCCGGGGGCTGGCATGCCCCCGGCAGCCCGAAGGAATACGATACGCCCGAGGAGGCCCGCCGCTGGCCGGGCCACTGCTACCGCAGTCCGTATCCCCTTTCCGAGACGTATTTCCTGGCCGCGTACAGTTTTGATCCGCTGATCGGCGAACCGGCGGGCAACAAACCGAACATGTTTGGTCTGTATTTCGTGGACGCGTTCGGAAACAAAGAACTGCTCTACCGCGACCTCAACATTTCGAGTCAATGGCCGTTGCCCATCCGTCCGCGGGTCCGGCCGCCGGTGATTCCGTCGACGTGCGACCCGCAACTGGCCGACGAAGGCACGTTCTTCCTGCAGGACGTTTACGCGAGCGAACCGCGCCTCCCCGAGGTGAAGATTACGCACTTGCGCATCGTGCAGGTGCTGCCCAAAACCACGCCGCATGCCAATCAGCCCGCCGTGGGATTCGCCAATGCCTCGCCGGGGAAACAGGTGCTGGGCACGGTGCCCGTCGAAGCCGATGGTTCCGCGTATTTCCGCGCCCCGGCGCGCATTCCGCTGGCGTTTCAGGCCCTGGACGAGATGGGCCGTGCCGTGCAGGTCATGCGAAGCCTCACCTATCTCCAGCCGGGCGAGAGCATGTCGTGCGTGGGATGTCACGAGCACCGGCTCATGTCGCCCGTGAAGGCGTCCACGCCGCGGGCCCTGCAACGCCCGCCCTCGCGGATTGAGCCGGGCCCCGACGGCTCGAAACCGTTGAGTTACCCGCTGCTCGTCCAGCCGGTGCTGGATAAACACTGCGTGGGATGCCACGGCGGCGAAGTGCCCGCCGGCCCCGAGGGCCAGCCGGTCGTGCTGACGGGCGAACCGGA
>JAAYAQ010000353.1 GCA_012719295.1 Candidatus Hydrogenedentota bacterium
GGCGGCGCCCTTTTCCTGGGCCGTTACGTCCGGCGAATGCCCGGTGAGTCTGGTGTCGTTCCCCATCGATTGTGCCGGGCAGGAGTCGGGGGCGCTCCTTTTATGCTCCTGCGAGTGCGGGGCGTTCGAGCCGCAGGAACTCGACATGCTCGGCAAGGTCGCCGACCACTTGCGGAACGGCATCGAGACCATCCGTACGCGTTCCGAACGCGACCAGGCCCTCGAGGATCTGCGGTTCCGCCTGGGACTGGAGGCCATCCTGTCCTCGGCGATTCGCGCCTTTTTCAACCTGACGGGGACGAGCGTGGACGCGCCGGTTCAGGCGGCCTGGGCGCGCATCAGCGAGTTTCTCGGAATCGACCACGGGTACTATGTGCTGTTTGAGAGGGACGGCGTGCCCGAAAGCGTGTATGAATGGCATGCCCCCGCGCACGCCGGCACGCCCCGCGAGGCTTCCGAGATCGTGGTGGCATTTCTTTCCCGGCGCTGTCCCCCTGAATTGAAGCGGGGGGAGCCCCTCCTGATCAGCGCCGACCTGCCGGAATCCGCCGGGCGGCGCACGGAGCCGGAATTGTGCGGCGCTCTCGAGGCGCGCAGCGTGTTGCTGGTTCCCGTTCAGGATGAAGGCCGGCTTGCGGGTGTTCAAGCGCTTTTCTCCGTCACCCAGCGCCGGTCGTGGGCGGATGAAGACATCGCGATGCTCAAGTCAGCGGGCCAGATCATCCTGGGCGTCGTCCGGCGCGCCAGAACCGCCCGGGTGCTGGAAGAAAACGAACAGCGCCAGCGGTTGGTGCTGGATGCGGCGTCGAACGGAGTGATCGATGTCGATTTCGTGACGGGCCGCGTCTTCTTTGGCGACAACTGGGCACGGATGCTCGGCTACGAACGGCACGAGATCGAGCCCACCATCGAGGCCTGCAGCAGGATGATGCACCCCGACGATGTGCCCGTGGTCCGCCGGGCGTTCGAGGAGCATGTCTCGGGCCTGAGCCCGCAGTATCTCGCCGAATTCCGCCTGCGCACCCGGGACGGCGACTGGTTGTGGGTAGTCAGCCGGGGCAAGGTCGTGGAATGGGAGGAAGGCCGTCCCAGACGCTTTCTCGGAACCCACACCGACATTTCGGACCGAAAACGGATCGAGAGCGCGCTGCAGTGGCGGGATGCCCGGCACCGGGCGCTGCTGGAGGCGATTCCGGACACGCTCCTCCGTGTCCGCCGGGATGGCGAGGTCCTTGATGTGCACGCCCTGGACCAGACCCCGCTCGCGGACATGGCGCGCACCACGCTCGGGCAGCGTCTCTTCGATGTGTTTCCGGATGGCGTCGCGGAGCTGGCGATGCATCATATTCACCGCGCCCTGGACCACAACCAGACGGAGGTGTTCGAGTTTCATCTTGATTCCGACGGCGTGGAAGGCGCGTTTGAGGCGCGCACCGTGCCCGCCGACGAGTCGGAAGTGATGCTGATCATCCGCGACGTGTCCGAACGCAGCCGTCTCGAGCAGGAAATTCTCGAGGTCAGCGAACGCGAACGGGCGCGCATTGGCCAGGACCTGCACGATGGTCTGGGCCAGCAGCTGGTGGGCATCGGGTTTCTGGTCAACGCCCTGACGAGCGACCTGGAGCGCGAATCGTCTCCGCTGGCCGAGAACGGCCGCAACATCGCGGCGCTGGTTGCCGAAGCCACCGAGCAAAGCCGGTCGCTTGCCCGCGGGCTGCACATCACGGGCCTCGAAGAGGATGGATTGGCAAGCGCCCTCGAGGAACTGGCGAGCCGCACCCGCGCGGTTTATGACGCCGAGTGCCGGTTTCTCTGCCGGGGCGCCATCCGGCTCCCTGCCGAAGAGGCCAATCAGCTCTACCGGATCGCGCAGGAAGCGGTTACCAACGCGATCCGGCATGCCCGCGCGGACACCATTGTGGTGAGCTTGTCGCAGAATGAGCGGCGGGTCCGCCTGGTCATTGAGGATGACGGATGCGGATTCGGGCCGACGCCAGACCGGAGCAGCGGCCTGGGGCTGAACATCATGCGCTATCGTGCCCGGGTCGTGTCCGCGAGCCTGGAAGTCGATTCGGAGCCGGGCCACGGGACGCGCATCATGTGTTCACTTCCGCTCTTGAGGCGCGTATGATGGGGGGCATGGGAAGACGTGGGGCGGATTCAACGGCGAAACGCCGGGCCTTTCTCCGGGCGGGCGCGTGTCGGGCCAGTTCACCCGGGGCGGGGTTTTCCGGCGATTCCTCACAAGCGGGGACGAGATCATGAAAGCGGCAGTACTCATTGTGGACGACCATCCCATAGTTCGGCAGGGACTCAAAATGCTGATCAATCAGGCGGACGATCTCGAAGTCCGGGGCGAGGCCGAGAACATGGCCGACGCGCTTGCCGCCATGGAGACCCTGCATCCCGATATCGTTATCGTTGATATCTCCTTGAAGGGCCCAAACGGGATCGAACTGATTGAGGCGATGAGGCAGCGGTTTCCGGACATCCCTGCGTTGGTTCTTTCCATGCATGACGAATGGCTGTTTGCCGAGCGGGCCCTGCACGCCGGCGCGCGCGGCTATGTTATGAAGCAGGAAGCTACCGAACGGGTGGTGATGGCGATTCACCGCGTCTTGCGGGGCGACGTCTATGTGAGCGCCAAGATCGCGGAGCGCGTGCTGCACCGCATCGTGGGCGGGCGCAAGGCCGAGAGCGAATCGCCGCTGGAACAGCTCACCAACCGCGAGTTACAGACGTTGCAGATGCTTGGAAAGGGTTTAAGCACCAAACAGATCGCCGCCCAGCTCAATCTGAGCGTCAAGACCGTCGAGACCTACCGCGAGAACCTCAAGCGCAAACTGAACCTCGACAGCGGTTCGGAGCTCATCCGGTACGCCATCCACCGGTCCAACGAGATGCCCCTGCCCTGACAACGGGCGGACACGCACAATCCCCTCATCGAACGGCGATTTCTGGAACCCCGTCAAATGATTCCCCTTCAGGTAAAACCCTACAAGATTATCAGGGTTTAGCGTATACCAAAAAGGGGAGCGTCCTGATTACAGACCCCATGATGATGTGGTTAAATTGCGTCAGCTTAGAGACAGCGCCGCGGGGAACACCCCCGGAAGCAGACTCGGCAAGACAGACAGTTGAAGCATTATTCCTGCCGCGAGGCCGCCCGGAGGCGGTTTGCCATTACATGCAACAGGAGCCTCCGTTAGATGCCGCACCAGGGCGAGTTTCCTTGGGTGCAACACCTGTTGACCTCGCCAGGCCCTCATTTTCTGGCGGCCAGCGGCAGTCTTAACAACGCCCCCGCAGCGTGGCGTCCGGTGTATGAGCAGTCTGCAGGCCCCTACCACTGGACATTGTCTCTGCCGGACGCCACGCCTCCCATATATCCCCTTACGAGTCCGATAGATCCCTAAATCGATTCTCTCTTTTCGCTGTGGGTCTCGCCTCTCTCCTCCTTCGGTCCGCAATCGACGTAACCACTGCCATTTCACTTCGTTGCTTTCTTCCCGCCACCTCCGCATCCGGCCCCCGGTTGTGAGGTGACCGCTCATGCTGTGTCCGAAAGGTGGCGGCCCATGGGCCGCGCGGCCCGCCCTTTGACGATGCCCCCCGGCCGGATGCGGAACCGGCGCCCGTCCCTGTCTCTCCACCGGCTCTATTTTGTGTCTTATTTCGCTGTTTCGCAAAAACCTCCACAACATATTGTGGTCGGGTGGGGGATCATCGCCATAACCCCTTGCGTCGCAAGGGGAAAAGTGGTTGAAAGGGGTTGACAGTGGAGGAAATTGGTGGTAGATTCTGGGTGCTGGTGGAAGGATGTGGCGGAAAGTCTCTCACTTGGGGAACGCGGTCATGTATTTCGGGGAGTACGCAGTAAAGGTGGACGACAAGGGCCGCCTGACTGTACCCAGCCGTATCCGCCAGGTCATGGAAGTGGAGGGCGACGCCGTCTGGTATATGACGCGGGGGTTTGACGGCTGCATCTCGGTCTATCCGCGGGATGAATGGCGGCGCATCCGTGCCCAGGTGAGCCGGTACTCCTCGATGAATGCCAAAGCGCTGGATTTCCGGCGTCTTTTCTTCAGCAGCATGGGGGAGGCGAAGATTGACGGTCAGGGGCGCATGGCGATTCCTGCCCATCTGCGCGACCTGGGGGGCATCGGTACCGACGAGGACGCCATTCTGATCGGCGTTGACGATCACCTTGAAATCTGGAACCGGGAGCGGTGGCGCGGGTTCCAGAGCGGCAACGAGGCGGCGTACAAGGAGATGGCGACCCTGATTTCCATGGGTGAGGGAATGCAGGGTGTTGGGCAGGCGGCGATGATGCCTCCGTATGCCGGAGGCCGGGAAGCCAACACGGAGAAAGGTGGGAAGACGGATGCGTATTGAGCGCGCGGATCTGGGCCCGGTGACGGTGTTACGACTTGCCGGCGATCTTGACGAACGCGGCGTGGACGCGTTACGGACGGCGATGTATGAATGCCTGACGCAGGGGCGGTTCAAGGTGGTGCTGGGGTTGCGTGACGTGGGATTCATCAGTTATCTGGGCGTCGGGGTGATGGTGGAACGCTTGCGCAAGCTCCGGGACCTCGGCGGCGATGTGAAGCTGGTCAGCATCAACCTCTACACGGAACGCCTTTTCCGGATGGCCGGCGTGACGTCGCTGTTCGAGACGTATGACAGCGAATCCCAGGCGATCGGGGTGTTCCAGGAAGCGGCGTAACTTGCACGAACCCGTTCTTGCGGGTCCGGCGGTGGCCTGGCTGGATGTTCGGGCAGATGGCTGCTATGTGGATTGCACCGCCGGCGCGGGCGGGCACGCGGAACGGATAGCCGCCGGGCTTGGCGGCGGCCGGCTTTTCGCGATTGACCGGGACCCCGTGGCGGTGGCGGCCGCGCGCAAACGTCTGGAGCAGTACAGGCAGGTAGAAGTGATCCACGGCAACTACGCGGACCTGTCCGCGATGATTCACGACCGCGGCATTGAGAAGGTCGACGGGGTCCTGATCGATGCAGGGGTCTCCAGTATGCAGATAGATACGGCAGAGCGCGGGTTTTCGTTCCAGGAAGCGGGGCCCCTGGACATGCGGATGGACACCACGTCCGAATACACCGCGGCGGCGTTGTTCGCCTCGGAGACCCGCGAGGAACTGGCGAGACTGCTGCGCGAATATGGCGACGTGAAGTTCCCCGGGAGGATCGCCCGGACCATCGCGGACCGGCGCGCGGCGGGGCAGTTGAACAGCACGCGGGACCTCGCGGAGAGCGTTCGCGAGGCCGTGCCCCGGAAGGCCATGGCGGACGACGAGGTGCGCCGCGTATTTCAGGCCGTCCGGATCGCCGTGAACGACGAGCTGGGCGCGCTGGAACGGGGCATCGGCGCCGCCCTGGCGGCGCTTCGCGAAGGCGGCCGGCTCGTGGTGATTTCGTTTCATTCGGGAGAGGACCGCATTGTGAAACGGCTCTTTCAGGAACAGTCGCGCCCGCGCCGGGTATTGCACGCCGATGGGCGCGTCAAGGAGATCCATCCGCCGGCGCTTCGTCTGTTGACGAAAAAGCCCGTCGTGCCGGATGAGGCAGAGGTGCGGGCCAATCCCCGCGCCCACAGCGCCCGCCTGCGGGCGGCGGAACGTCTGGGGTAGACCACCATGGCAAGCAAGCGGCGTCATTACCGGCCGGCGAACATCTTCCGGGGCTTCGTCAAGGCCTTTCCGATCATTCTCATTCCCGCGGCGGCCCTGCTGTGCGAGGCGTGGCTGCATCTGGGGATTCTCACCTTTGATTACGAGGGCCGGGCGCTCTCGATGGAGCTCGACCGGACCCGCGCCCACATTGAAGAGATGCGCGCCCGCATCGCCGAGCTGGAACGCATGGAGCGCATCGATGCCGAAGCGCTGGAACTCGGTCTGGTCATGCCCGAGCCGGATCAGGTGATCACCGTGAACGACTGGCCGGCGGAGCGCGCATGGGACGCCAGCCAGGGATTCGATGTGGCCAATGGACGTGTCGGGCGGAGCGAGGACCGCCTGGTGGACTGATGCCCCCCATGGGCCGAGGACAAGATGAGCAGGCACACTGACAAGAGCCCGGATACCGGCGCGGAGGCGTGCGTCGACCGCACGCACCGGATCCGTATGCGCCTGGTGTTCTGGGCGCTGCTGATGGTCTTTGGCGTTGTCGGGGGACGTCTCATCCTGCTGCAGGGGTTTCCGGACGACATCTACACGCGGGAAGAGGATTTCCACGAAGGCACCCTGGAACTCAATCTTCCGCGCGGCGACATTTACGACCGGAACGGGCGCCTGCTGGCTACGGACCGCCGGGCCCGGTCGCTGTATGCCGACCCGTCCCGGATTCAGAATCCCCGGACGCTCGCGGTGACGTTGTCGGAGATTCTCGGCGAGCCTGAGAGCGAGGTACATGCGCGGTTGACCCGGTGCGATGCCGGGGGCAGGCTCCGGAAGTCGGTTCCCGTGAAACGGTGGTTGAGCGCGGAGCTGGTGAACCGCCTGGAGGGTCTCGTGGACGCGTCGGCCCCCGGTCTGAGCTTCAAATACGAGCCGGTCCGTTTTTATCCGGAGGGCACCCTGGCGGCGCATGTGATTGGTTTTGTGAACCGGGAGCGGATCGGTTCCGGCGGCGTCGAAATGCTGTACGACCATGAGCTGGGCGTACGGCCCGGGAAGGTCGTGGCGCGTATGGACTCGGGGCGCCGTCCGCTCCAGTCGCGCACGCTGGAGTACGTGGCGCCCCAGGGCGGCGCGGACATGACGCTGACCATCGACACCGCGATACAGCATACGCTGGAGCAGGAACTGGCGGCGGCCCTGGAACGGAGCAAGGCCGAGAAAGGCATGGGGATTGTCATGGATCCCCACACGGGCGCCATCCTGGCGCTGGCCTGTCTGCCCACGTACAACCCCAACGAGTTCACCGAGTTTTCGGATGAAGAGCGGAAGAACACGGCGGTCACGGACGTGTTTGAACCCGGCTCGTCGTTCAAAATCGTGACGGCTTCCGCGGCGATCGAGCTGGGTCTGGTGACCCCCAGCACGCTGATTGACTGCGAGGGGGGCGCGTTCAATCCCTACGGTCACCGCATTCGCGATTACCACAAGCTCGGGGTCGAGCCGTTTCACACCTGTTTTGCCGAATCGAGCAACATCGCCATGATCAAGGTGGCGGCCATGCTCGGTCAGGAACGTCTGGAACACTGGATCCGCCGGTTCGGGTTTGGCCGGACGACCAGTCGTGATTTTGGCAGTGCGGAAAGCGCGGGCATTTTCCGCGGGCGGGAGTCGTGGTCGCGGCTTTCCATGGGTTCGCTTCCGATGGGGCAGGAGATCTCCGTGACCTTGCCGCAGATGGCCCGGGCGTTTGCGGTTATCGCCAACGGCGGGTATCTGGTAGAGCCCCATCTCGTGGCGCGCCTGACCAATCCCGACGGGACCGTGCTGCGCGAGCACCGGCCGGACCCGGGCGAGCGCGTTATCTCGGCGCGGACGGCGGAAATCATGCGGAACCTCTGCCATGAGGTCGTCCTGCACGGCACAGGCGACAAGGCCAGCATCCCGGAATACCGCGTGGGCGGGAAAACGGGGACGGCCCAGGTGGCGCGGACGGACGGGCGCGGGTACGCGCCGGGCAAATACAACACGGTCTTTGCGGGGTTTGCCCCGATCGCCTATCCCCGGGTCGTGACGGTGATTGTGGTGCGGGAGCCGGCCATCCGGGAACATTGGGGCGGGTATGTCTGCGGGCCGGTGTTTCGCGAAGTCGTGCGCGATACCCTGATCCGGATGAGTGTTCCGCAAGACCCGGTGAAGGAAGGCATGGATTTGCTGGCCCTGCAGGAGGGGGATCCCGATACCGATTCCGATCCCGATACCGATCCCGATACCGATCCCGATAGGGACAGGGATCCGGATACTGTTATGGAGGAGGATGGGCTGGATACTTTGGCGATCATCGAGCCGGATATGGAGAGTGTTCTGGCCGATCTGGACGGATTGGAACTTATCACGTTACCCGTGGATCCTCTTAGTGAAGGGCCCGCGCTGCCGGATTTCCGGGGCATGACCAAGCGCCAGGCCCGCGAGCGGATCGCGGAACTGGGGCTGGCGTGGGACATTCAGGGCAGCGGCTGGGTCGCCGAACAGGACCCGCCCCCCGGAACGCCTCTGGCCGAGGTGACCCTCTGTCGCCTCCGGTTTTCCAATGAACGCAAGAAGGCGGAAGATGAAACTTCGGGACCTGTCGAAATGGCTAAACGCTGACCGTACGCTCGATACGGATGTCGAGGTTGTGTCGGCGGTGGAGAACTCGGGCCGGGTAACGCCCGGCGCGGTTTTCGTCGCAATCCAGGGTGAGAACAGCGACGGGCACGACCACGCCGCCGACGCGGTGAGCCGCGGCGCGGTGGCAATCATCGGGAGCCGGGAGGGCCTCGAGGAGTTTGCGGGGCTTCCGTATTTTTACACGCCGAACCCGCGCCGGACCCTTGGTCTGCTCGCCCACCGGCTCGCGGGCGACCCGTCGAAACACATGACCGTGATCGGGATCACGGGGACCAACGGCAAATCCAGCACGGCGCTGCTGACGCAGCATGTCCTGAAGACCTGCGGATGCCCGGCGGCGTGTTTCGGGACGCTGGGCTACGTCATTGCCGGCACCACGCTGCAGGCAAGACACACTACCCCGTTTGGCGACGAACTCGCGGAGATGTTCCGCCGGGCGCGTGAAGCACGCCAGAGCCATGTCGTGATGGAGGTCAGCTCGCATGCCCTGGCGCAGGAGCGCGTGGCCGGCATCGATTTCGACGTGGCCGCGTTCACCAACCTGACGCAGGACCATCTGGACTATCACAAGGACATGGAGGCGTACGGAACGGCCAAGCGGCTGCTGTTCGAGCAGCTGGAGGGCCTGGGGCGGTTTTCCGTGGTGAACAGGGAAGACCCTGCCTCGGAGATGTTTATCCGCGCGTCGAAGGTGCCCTGTTTCACCTACGGCAAGGGCGCCGATGTGCGGGCCGTCGGCGTGCGGTCCGGAGGTCCGGGCACCCTGTTCCGCGTGGAATCCCCCTGGGGCGAGGCGGAAATCGCGATCGCCCTCGTGGGAAAACACAACGTGTTGAATGTGCTGTGCGCTATCGCGATCTGCGGCGGGCTCGAACTGCCGCTTTCGGCCGTGGCGACCGGACTGGCCAGCGCGCCGGTCATCCCGGGCCGCTTTGAACGCGTGGCGGCGGGGCAGGATTTTGAAGTCATTGTCGACTATGCGCACACCGAAGACGGCCTGCGAAATGTGCTGGAAGCCGCCCGGGCGCTCACGCGGGGCAAGCTGATCGTGGTGTTTGGGTGCGGCGGAGACCGCGACCGGGGGAAGCGCCCCAAGATGGGTGGGGCGGCGGGTGAACTGGCGGATTACGCCATCATCACCTCCGACAACCCCAGAACCGAGGATCCCGAGCAGATCCTGCTGGACATCGAGGTCGGGATTCGGCGCGTCGGGAAGACCCGTCCGGAGAACTACAGCCTGCTCCTGGACCGTGCGGAGGCCATTCGCCAGGGCATCGCGATGGCGCGCCCCGGGGATGTCGTGCTGATTGCGGGGAAAGGGCACGAGGATTACCAGATCCTGGGCACGAAACGCATTCATTTCGACGACCGTGAAGTCGCGCGCGCGGTACTCGAAGGGAGTTGAGCCGCATGGCCTGGAGTTACTCACTGGCCGAGCTGGCCTCGGCGATTGGCTGTGAAGCCGCCGCGGGGACGGCGGCGTTTTCGTCGATCTCGACCGATACCCGCACGCTCCGGCCCGGGGATGTTTTTTTCGCGCTCACGGGGGCAAATTTCGACGCGAACGCGTTTGTTGGCGAGGCATTCGCGAAGGGGGCCTGCGCGGTGGTCGCCTCGCGGGCGTGCGGGTCGGGCCCGTGCGTGGTCGTGGACGACCCCCTGGGCGCCCTCCAGCGGTTTGCCCGCTGGCACCGCGATCAGTTTTCGCTGCCCGTGCTCGCGATTACGGGTTCCTGCGGCAAAACCACCGCGAAAGACCTGATCGCGGGGCTGTTGGCCACGCGGTATTCCGTCGTGAAAACGCAGGGAAACCTCAACAACGACATCGGCGTGCCGCTTTCCCTGATGCAGATCGACGCGGACACCGGCTTTGCCGTCATCGAAATGGGCGCGAACCACCAGGGCGAGATCGCGGCCCTGTGCGGCATGGCGCGGCCCACGGAGGCGGCCATCACCATGATCGCCCCGGCCCATCTCGAAGGGTTTGGCAGTATCGAGAACGTCGCCGCGGCCAAGGCCGAGATTGTGCGCGGTCTGGAGCCGTCGGGCGTTTTCTATGTCAATACCGGCGATCCGCGGTGCGTGTCGATTGCCGGGTCTTTCGCGGGAGAACTCGTTCGATTTGGCGTGTCCGGAGATGTTACACTGCGGCGCCGGGAACTCCTGCCGTCGGGCGATACCCTCCTGGAAATCGAGCCTGTGGGTTCAATCACGCTGCCCCTGCCGTGTCCCGCCCATGCGGTCAACGTGCTGCTGGCTGTGGCGGTCGGCGTGCGTCATGGCGTTGAGGAATTTGAAGCGCCGCTCCGCCAGGCATTGGCGGCGGCCGCCCGGTTCCGAACGCTGCGCATCGGCCCGTGGGAGGTTCTGGACGATTCCTACAACGCCAATCCGGCGAGTATGGCGGCCGCGCTGGAAGCGCTCGCGCTCCGGCCCGGTCCGGGGCGCCGGGTGGCGGCCCTGGGCGACATGCTGGAACTGGGCGCGGCGTCGCGCGCGCTTCATCGCGAACTGGGCCGCAACGCCGCGGCCTCGGGTGTGCATCATGTGTTCGTTCGGGGCGATTATGCGGACGAGGTCGTGGCCGGCGCGCTCGAGGGGCAATGCCCGCAGGCGCGTGTCGTGGACGCCCACGCCGACATCGCCGCGGCCATTCACGCGTTGGGGCCGGACGGCGGGGTGCTGCTGGTGAAAGGCTCGCGCGGCATGCGCATGGAGCGTGTAGTCGAGGCCCTGAAGGCGTTATACGAGTAGAAGAAGGAGCCGCATGTTTTACTACCTGGGAGAATCGCTGGTGGCGCGTGTCGGCGCGTTCAACGTGCTGACCTACATCACCGTTCGGGCGGGCGGCGCGGCCTTGTTCGCCTTTCTGATCACGCTGCTGATCGGGCCGCGCCTGATTCGCCGCCTGCAGCTCCTCAAGATCGGCCAGTATATCCGGGAGGACCACGTGCAGGACCTTCACGCGCTGCACAAGTCCAAGGCCGGCACGCCCACCATGGGCGGGACGCTGATCATCTTCTCGGCGGTGGCCTCGCTGGCGCTGTGGGGCCGTTACAGCAACCGGCTGCTTCTGCTGGCGACGGTGGTCCTCTGCGTGTTGGGCGCGATCGGCTTCCTGGACGACTACATCAAGATCCGGCGCAAACACAATCGGGGTCTGACGGCGAAAGCCAAGTTTCTCGGGCAGATCCTGGTGGGCTTTGCGGTTGGTCTCTATGTGGTGTACAACCCGGTCACCATGGACGCGTCCTATCTGTCTGAACGGGATGTTACGGACTGGCGTGCGCTGATGACCGAACTGTTTGAAGGGCAGGGGATGGTCCCGGACACGCCCGCCGCGCGGTTCCGCCAATTGCTTCCGGCCGAAATCCGACGGAACGCCGGAGAGAACCTGTGGAAATACCTCTGGCGCAGTACGGCGACGGAGGAAATGCGCCAGGCGCTCAACGGGCTGCTGGCGAAGCCCGAGCTCTATGACCCCCGGAGCATGGAGACGCTGAACCTGTCCGAAGAGGGACGGCGGTTGCTTCAGGTGCGCAGCGAGCAGGGAGCGTTGAGCGATGTGGAACGTGCCCGGCTGAACCGGCTCATCCTGGAAGCCACGTTTCCTCACTGCATCCTGGCGACGCAGCCCGAGATGCAGACCAAGGTCGAGGTGCCCGGTTTCCGCTGGCTGCTCATCCCGTTCGGGGCGGCCTACGTCCTGCTGGTTGTCGTGATTCTGGTGTCGTCTTCCAATGCAGTCAACCTGACCGACGGCCTGGATGGGCTTGCGGCGGGCGCATCCATCATGTCCTTGCTGGCGTACACGGCGATCGCCTACGTGGTGAGCCGGTCCGACTGGTCGAACTACCTGTACCTGATCTACGTGCCCGAGGCGGCCGAGCTGACGGTGTTCGGCGCGGCATTGCTCGGGGCGGGCCTGGGGTTTTTGTGGTTCAACTGCCATCCGGCCGACGTATTCATGGGCGATACGGGAAGCCTGGCGTTGGGCGGCGCGATCGGCACCATGGCGATCCTGACCAAGCAGGAACTGCTGCTGGTGGTGGTGGGCGGCCTCTTCGTGCTGGAAGCCCTGAGCGTGCTGATCCAGGTCGCCTCGTTCAAGCTTCGCGGAAAGCGGGTCTTCAAAATGGCGCCCATTCACCACCATTTTGAACTGGCCGGATGGTCGGAAACCAAGGTGACGATCCGCTTCTGGATCATCTCCCTCATATTCGCCCTCATGAGTCTCGGGGCGCTGAAATTGCGGTGATAACGTGGATGTTCGCGGCAGGAAAGTAACCATTGTCGGCATGGGACGGACGGCCCTCGCGCTTGCCCGGCTGCTTGTCCGGGAAGGCGCGGCGCCGTTCATCTCGGAGCTCAAGGGCGCGGCGGCTTGTGGAGAGATCCCGGCGGCGCTTGACGGCCTTGGTGTCGCCTGGGAGTGCGGGGGCCACACGGAGCGTGCGCTGGCGGGAAGCGCCCTCGTGGTTCCGAGCCCCGGCGTGCCGCCCGCGTCGCCATTGCTGCAGGATGCGCGCGCAGCGGGCATTTCCGTCACGGGCGAGATGGAACTGGCGTGGCGGTTTACCAATGCCCGGATACTGGCCGTCACAGGCACGAATGGCAAGACCACGACGACGGAACTCGTGCGGGCGCTCATTGCGGCTTGCGGCCACACGGTGCTGCTCGCGGGGAACAACGACACGCCGTTGTCCGCGGCCGTGATGGCCGAGCCGGCCCCCGCGTATATTGTGCTCGAGGTCAGCAGCTTCCAGCTTGAGCTTGCGGCGACGTTCCGGCCCTGGAGCGCCGCCCTGCTGAACGTCACGCCGGATCATCTCGCCTGGCACGGCGGAATGGAGGGATACATCGCGGCGAAGCGGCGCATGTTCGCGAAACAGACGTCCGGAGACACGGCGGTGCTGAACGACGACGACGCGATTGCCGCATCGATGGATGTTCCCCCCGAGGCCTCGGTGTGGCGGTTCAGCCTCGAACGGCCACAGGACCGCGGGCTCTGGGTGCGTGGAGACGCCATCTTTCATGGAGGAGACCTGGTCGCGCGAACAGCCGACACGCCGTTGCCGGGGCGGCACAATCTTCAGAATGTGCTGGCGGCGTTGTGCATGATGCGCGCGGGCGGGTTCGCCTGGGACCGGGTATTGGCGGGCCTGCGCGAATTCAAGGGGGTAGAGCACCGGATTGAGTTCGTGGCGGAACAGGACGGCGTGGCCTTCTACAACGATTCGAAATCGACGAATATCGACAGCCTGAAAGTCGCCCTCGAAAGCTTCGACCGGCCGGTGGTGCTGGTTGCGGGGGGGCGGGGCAAAGGCGCCGATTACCGCGTGCTGCGGCCGCTGGTCGCGCGTCACGTCAAGACGCTCGTCACGCTGGGAGAGGACGCTCCGCTTCTCGAGGAGGCGTTTGGCGATCTCGCGGCGACGCGCCGGGCCTCCGGCATGCGCGAGGCCGTTACGGCGGCGCGGGATGCCGCGGCGCCGGGTGACGTGGTGCTTCTGTCGCCCGCGTGCGCCAGTTTTGACATGTTCGACAATTTTGAGCATCGGGGGCGGGTCTTCAAGGCGTGCGTGCAGGAACTCGTGAAAGGGTAGTGCGGTGAAACGGGAAACGTTGCTGTTGCTTGTGACGGTGATGATGTTGAGCGCCGTGGGTCTGGTGCTGGTGTTCAGCGCCAGTCCTGCTTACACCAGCGTCACCGGCCGGGACGAATCCAAGGACATGTTTCACTTCCTTTCACGCCAGGTCATCTTCATGGTTCTGGGTTTTGCCGTCATGCTGGCGCTTTCCCGGATTGACTATCACCTATGGAGCCGGCGATGGGCCTATACCCCCGTCGTGGTGGTTTCCCTGGCGCTGCTGATACTGGTGCTCGTCATTGGGGCGGAGATCAATAACTCGCGCCGCTGGATCGCCCTGCCCATCGGCACGCTCCAGCCGTCTGAGATCGCCAAATTCGCGCTGATCGTCTTTCTCGCGGTCAAACTGGCGGAGAACCAGAACGATATCCGGAGTTTCAGACGCGGGTTCCTTCCTCCGGTGGTGCACATTGGCGTGGTCGCGGGGCTGGTGGTGCTTGAGGAAGATCTGAGCACGCCGGCCGTCATCGCGTGTTCGGGCATGTTGATGGTGGGTATGGCGGGCGCGCGGTGGTCGCATCTCCTCCTGAGCGCCTGTGGGGGCAGCGTTGTGTTTGCGCTTTTGTGCTGGGTCTCGCCCGAACGCGTCCGGCGTCTCATGGCCTTTCGCGATCCCTGGGGCGACCGTTTCAACGATGGCATGCAGCTCGTGCAGTCACTTTCGGGGTTTGCCCGCGGCGGGGTCTGGGGGCAGGGCGTCGGCGCCGGGGAACAGAAACTCTTCTATCTTCATGCGGCCAACAACGATTTCATCTTCTCGGTGTGGGGCGAAGAAATGGGGCTGGTTGGCACCCTGTCGCTGCTCGCCCTCTTCGTGCTCCTTCTGGTCGTGGGGATGCGCGTGGCCCTGTGCGCGCCGGATCTTCTGGGCGCTCTGCTGGCATCGGGCGTGGTGGCCATGATCGCGATGCAGGCAGGCATCAACATGGGCGTCACCACGGGGTTGCTGCCCACCACGGGCCTGCCCCTGCCGTTTATCAGCGCGGGCGGCAGCGCGCTGATTGTTAACCTGGCCATGGTAGGCGTATTGTTGAATGTGGCGCAGCAGGCTTCGGAACCGGAGCCCAAAGGCCGTCTGGCGACGGCCCGAACCTGAGACGCGCGACAGGGCAGCGGGAATCACATGCGGATTATGATCACAGGCGGCGGTACGGGCGGGCATACCTCTCCGGCCGTGGCCGTTATTGAGGAACTCCAGAAACGCGACGCGAAGCTCGCCGTTCAATGGGTGGGCCGGCATCGCGGGTTGGAGCAGCGCATCTGCGAGCGCCACGGCGTTGCCTTTCGCGGCGTGCCGGTCGAAGGGTGGCCCCGGAGGCGTTCGCTCCGTCGCTTGTGGGTCGCGGTGAAACTGGCTTACAGCGTGGTGCGCTGCTGGCTGTACATCCGGGCGTTTCGTCCCCAGGCCGTATTCGGCGTGGGAGGCTACGTGTCGTTGCCCCTGGGCCTGGCGGCGCAGCGGCGCGGGGTTCCGACGGTCATCCACGAGCAGAACCGGCTGCTGGGCATGGCGAACCGGATGCTCGCCCCGAAGGCGGCGCGGATCCTCCTGAGCTTTCCCGATACGGTGGGCGCGTATCCGGCGGAGCGCGCCCGGGTGGTCGGCAATCCCGTGCGCGAAGGGTTCCTGCATCCTCCGGCCCGGGACGCGGCCTGCGCGTTGCTCGACCTCGACCCGTCCATCCCCGTCGTGCTGGTCTGCGGGGGCAGCCAGGGCGCGCAATCGCTCAACGAGGCCCTGACGGGCGCGCTGCCGCACTTCACCTCCGGCTCGATCCAGATTCTGTGGATGGCCGGACAGACGGGGATCGCGGAGGCCCGCGATGTTGCGGCTGGACATCCGCTCCGGATCGACACCTTTGTCTTCATCGACGACATGGTCACGGCATGCGCCGCCGCGGATCTGATCGTGAGCCGTTCGGGGGCCTCGACCACCGCGGAACTGGCCTGTCTAGGCAAGCCTTCGCTCCTGGTGCCGTTCCCGCACGCCACCGACAACCACCAGGAACAGAACGCCCGCGCCTTTGAGGACGCTGGCGCGGCCCAGGTCATCCTCGACCGGGAATTGACGGGGGAAAGCCTGGCGGCGGCGGTCAAGGCGCTTCTCGAGGACGCCGTCCTGCTGAACCGGATGGGAGAGGCCGCCCGGTCCCTTGCCCGGCCCGGCGCGGCGGAGACCATCGCCGAGGAGATCTTCGCGCTGGTCTTCGACGGCGCGCTGGAAACGCCGTCCGGCGAGGACGTCTGATCGTTTTCCACGGAACGGCCGGGGTCGTTGCATTGAACCCCGAGCCCGCCCCTGATAGCATTCCGGAGAAGCGCACCGTGAACGTGGTGTGCGGGCGCCGCGGGGTCTTACATCGCTAACCAGAGGAGCCGGGGTCGCGGTATGCACATTTATTTCGTGAGGCACGGACAGTCCGAGGGCAATCTGGACGGCGATTGCTCGCCTTCGGATCCCCCGCTGACCGAGCTGGGGCATGCCCAGGCGGCGCGGGCGGGGCTCGCGCTCTCCGGGCAAGGCATCACCGCGCTGTACACCTCGCCGATGATGCGGGCCATGCAGACCGCGAAGGCGCTCCACGAGGTCCTGGGGTTGCCCATGCAGGTGCGTGTGGAACTGGCCGAAACGTACCGCCCCGCCTGGCCCGCCCCGCCCGGGAGCGGAGAGCCCATCCCCAAACGCGGTCTTACCATTGCGGAGGCCCGGACCATGTTCAGCGCGGCGGAGTATCCCGAGGATATCGCTGCCGGGGAACCGTGGTGGGAAGCCCATGTCCGCGAACGGCGCGAAGGCGCCTACAGCCGTGCGGCGGCCGCGCTCGCCCACCTTCGCGCACGCCACGAAGAGCGCGACCGGATCGCGATCGTAACGCACGGTGCTTTCGGTTCCGTCCTGCTGAGCGTGGCCCTGGGCTGTCCGCCAACCGACCAGAACCGGTTCAGCCAGTACAACTGCGCGCTGAGCCTGCTTGAGATTACGGAAGAAGGGGCCCGCCTCCATCATCAAAACCGGGTGGAACACCTTCCCGAGGGGCTGCGCACCGACCCCACGTGAATCAGGGCTTCTTGTCGATGGGGAGCATCGCGTACAGCCCGCCGAAGTTGATGTGCCCCCAGGCCGCCGTGGACTGGTCGACCACGCGCAGCCGCACGCGTTTCCCCTGAAATTCCTGCCACTCCGCGCGGACATTTCCGAAGTGGTTGCTGCCGTTGCCGGTGGTTTTCCACAAGAGCGCGCCGGTCTCCGCGTCAACCAGGGCGCAGTAGACCCGGGCCTCGTCGATCCCGCCGGAGACGGCCAGCCTGTAGGAAGAGTGCTCGACGATGAATTCCGGGGACTCGACCACGGCGACGAGCTCGTCGTGGGCAACGGATTCGCCCGGCAATTCGGCGGTACCGATGAAATGCTGCATCGGGGGATAGAAATTGCTGCGGGTGGACGCGGTAAACGGGTTGGGCAGTTCTCCTTCGGCCACGCGCCACTGGGCCCGTGCTTCGGGCGAGTCAAACGCGAACACCGGCACGGCCCGTTCGGCCAGGAAGGTCAGCCGGGCGATCTGAATCCCCTGCAGGCTGGGCAGCAGCGCGGCGATGTAATACTGCCCGTCGTGCAGGATGATCTCGGGAGCGGCCACGGGCAGGGTACACACGAAACCGTGGTCGTCATCGATACCGAAATTGTATGGATTGCGCGACTGGTAGACCGAGGTCTGGGCGCCTTCACCGTACATCTGCGTGCGAAAGAGGTGATACAGCCCCGGCTCCGTCTCCACCACGTGGGGGCATTCACACGAAAACGGGTGGTTGCCCGCCCGGCCGCCGTAGGCCACGATCATCGAGTCGCTCCAGTCGTGGAGGTCCGGTGAGGTGCGGCAGAAGACATAGCCTTTTCCTCTCGGAAACGCGGTGTAGTAGAGGTGCCACCGGTTCCGGGTGAAGAGCAGGACGGGGTCCCGGGTGTTCTGGCCCGGTCCCTCCGTGAACACGCCGGTCTGACCGTTGGCGAGTATGCGGCGGGTGAATCTCTTGCCGTCCTCGCTCGAGGCAAAACACAGATGGTCCCAGTCGCCGTAGGCCATGTGGTACAGGCCGTTCCAGCGCACCACGTGCGGTGCTTGCAGGCCGCCGGGGGGCTCGCCGAGAGCCGGGTCCGCCTCCATGGCAATGCCCCCGGGTTCCCAGTCGTGATCGGTAAGATTCTTGCCTTCCCATCGATAAAAAAGCCGGGTGTGGCCGCCGAGCCGGGTAAACCGGATGCAGGACCACAGCTGCCAGACGCCGTCGGCCGCCTGCCACACCGCGAAGTCCACCGGTTGTTGCCTGTCGCTTGTGCAGGCGCCCAGATCCGGATTGTGCGCGACGGTCCACCAGTCGCCCTCGATTCGGGGAACCACCGTGATGTCTTCGGCCGCGGGCGCCTTAGCGCAGAGCACGCCCAGCATCGCCGTCACAAGCAGGCTGCGAATCATGGCAGATTTCCTCCGGCCCCGTGGCTGTTTCCCGTTACGCAGCGATCCTGGAACCGCGGGCGCCGCGCGCCATCACTCGTTCAATACCGCGTTGGCATGGCGCGCATAGTGCCCGCGGAGATCCTGCGCGTAGGTGCGCAGGATGCGTTTGCCGAGTCCTTCATAGTCGCCGCACCGGAACAGCGCGCGGGCGAGAATCAGCTCACGCAGGGACAGGTTGCGGGAGAGGTTTGGATCCGCGAAGAGGACCTCGCTCTGGGCGTCCTTGATGTCCGTGGCCGCGTGGCCCATCATCCCCGGCATTCGAAGGAGGCGGGCCAGGGGCAACGCGGCTTCGGGGGCTTTCAGGGATTCAAGCGCGACCGCCACGGCCCGGTGATGGGAAAACGCGCTATCGGCGTTCAGCGCGTCGAGTTTGCGCAACACCGGTTCCAGGGCGCGCCGGTCGCCGGTGGTTCCCGCCGCGATGATGAGGCTGTCGACGGGGCTGATGCTGCCGCCGAACTGGCCCATGCCGGTGAAATTCCAGCCTTCGTCCCAATCGCGCGCGTCGATGGCCTCCATCAGCGTGGTGATGCCCATCGTGTCGCCGAGCATGCCCAGGATATGGGCGTAGACGAGCCGGTCGTCCGGGCTGGCGGCCAGTTCGTATGCCGAACGCAGAAAGGGTTTGGCGTCGTCCGGTTGCGCGAGGATCACACCGAGCCCCGCGAAATCGTTGACCGCGTCCGCCACCGCTTTCCGCACCTCGTCCTCGCTGAACGGGTAGGAATCGGTGTCGGTGAGCACGTTTTCAGGCACGCATCCGGTTTCGACGAGATGGCGTTGCAGCGCCTTGATGTCGATGGCGCGTAACGGCGAACCGCTCTTCGAGGCCATGGCCGCGGCCGCGCCCGCGGCGTAGCCCTGGTTCTGGATGTCCGGCTGCATGCGCAGAATCGGCACGGCGTCGCGGTGGGCGCTGACGCCCAGGCCGGTTACCAGCAGGCCTTCATACCCCTTGGGCAACAGCGCGCGGTACGGCGTGTACCCGCCCACGCCGGTTTTGTCGGGAGGATTCAACGTGAACAACGGATGCACCGTGAAGCCGTGCGTGTCGAAGTTGCTGTACGAATAGCCGATGCTGTCGGGATAGGTCCGGCCGTTGAAGAGGTCCAGTGGCGAGATGACGAAATCGCCCACGATCCGGCGGCGTTCGCGCGAGTCGACGATCTGGGCCAGGTCGAAGGCGCCCTCGTATTTGCCCTTGGCGACGACAAAGGTGCGCCACATGTCGAGCAGGTCCCCGTCGTCGGTCAAGGTGTAGTCGGTGTTGGTGTAACTGGCCCCGAGGTTGCGCGGGGGCATGCCGGTGCCTTGCACGGCGACATGGGACCCGTCGGTGTAGACGCTTTGCGCGCCCGCGGCGACCGCGATATCGGCATTGCCGGTGGAATCGATGACCACATCCGCCAGCACCACGCCGCGTCCGAACGGCGTAGCGACCACCACGCCCTTGATCGTGGCGCCGTCAACCACGGCGCCGCATCCGATGCAGCCGAACCAGATGTCGGCGCCGGCCGAGCGCAGTTCCCTGCGGTACCATTCCATACGGACTTCGACGTCCCATCCCGACGAGCCTCTCTTGGCGCCAAGCGCTTCCATGGCCGCGTCGATCTCGGCGGTGAACCCCTGCCGGTGTCCCCAGTAATAGTTGCCAATGAGGCCGAGCGTGCTCACGCCGCCCAGGCCGTGCAGGTACTCGACCACGAGGGTCCTGGCCCCCTGCCGGGCCGCGGAGATGCCCGCCGGCGCGCCCCCCGTGCCGCCGCCGATGACCACGACGTCGTATTCGGCCAGAACCGGCAGCGTGGCGGCCTCCGCCGGAATGGTGGGCAGACCGTCCTGGAACGGCCGAAGACCGGCAAGCGACTCGCGCACATCGCCCGGTTCCGTGGCCGCGCCCGCGTTTCCGGGCACGAAGGCCGGCGGAACCAGTGCGCGCCCGGGGCTGGCGTCCGGGAGTTTCTGGCGGAGCGCGTCGGCGACCAGGGCCGCGATGCGCCGTGCGCCTTCCGCGGAGGGGTGCACGCCGTCGGGGAACAAGGCGGCGGCCTCCGGGGCGAGGGCGGCGTTGATATCGGCGAGCGCGGCTCCCGTATCCTGCGCCACGCGTCTGGCGGCATCCCGATAGCCGGCCAGCACGGCTTCAAGACCGCCCTGGGCATCGTACGGCTCTTTCGGATGGCGCGAATGGTACGGTTCCGCCACGATGGGCGGCATGGTGCAGACAACGACCTGGGCGCCGGCGGCCTGGCAGCGTGCCACGATGTCGCGGAGGGCCTGCTCGTAGGCGTTCAGCGGCGTTCTGAATGCGCCGGGCGAGGGCATCACGCTGTCGTTCGTGCCGAACATGACGACGACGGCGGCCGGATGGCGCGCCAGCACGTCGCGGTCGATGCGGGCAAGTCCTTGCGGCGCGGTGTCGCCGCCCACGCCCGCGTTGATTACCTCGAAACCGGTCACAAGCGGCTTCACGCGGGCCGGATACTGCTGCGCGGTGATGCTGTCGCCGAAACACACGATTCCGGGACGGGGTTTCACGTTCGCATCCGCGGCGGCGGCGCGGCCGATGCGGGTCCCGGCGTCCATATACGCCAGGGGACGGAGCAGTCTGGCCGCCGCGTCGCGCGGCAGGTCGGCGCAGCCGCCCAGCACGTACAGGCCTTGAATCGCCGCGGGCCGAAACACATTCAGGTCGACGGCATCCGCGCCGGGCCATTCGCCGCTGAGCGACGACTGGCCGGCGATGCGGTCGGGCGGGATCTGGAACGGCAGATCGGAGGCCGCGACCTGTCCCTTCGCATAGGAGGCGTCGCGCAGGATGTTTTCGGCGCTGGCAAACGACGCGTAGGACGCATCCGGCATGGGGATGTCCAGGGTATAGGCGAAGGCCTCGTATTGCAGAGAAGTTCCGCCGGCCGCCTGCACGTTCTGAACGGGCGAGGGGAGAGGTTCCACGCGCGCCGGGGTGTCCGTCGGCTGTTCGCCGCCGACAACCACCCGTGTAAAGGCATGGCTGCCCGCGGGGTACTCGGAACAGTCCGCCCCGGCCATGCGCGCGACGGTTCCGCGTGCGGTGGCGTCGACGATCACCCGGGCCAGCACCGCCTGGCGTCCGGAGCGGTTGGCCATGACGATGCCCGCGAGTTCTCCGCCGGGACCGCGCAGGACGTCGGTGGGATAGCAGCTGTACAGGAATTCGACCCCCGCGTCGAGGAGCGCCTGGTCAAGCACGCGTTTGATTTGCATGGGCGTGGGCGGCAGGCGATGGCTCTCACGGTCCGCGGCGTCCTTTACCGGCGGTTCGATGGCAATTTCCGCCAGCAGCAGACGTTCGACGTTCGGAGTCTTGCGCGCGGTGACACGCACGTACCGCGCCGTCGCGTCCGCAGGCAGGCTCAGGACCAGCGCGGAATCCAGGTAATCGCCCTGGCCGAGTTTGTCGTTCTTGAGGATGCCGGCCTCGCGCCAGGACGCGCCGTCGTCGCTGATGGCTACGGCGGCATCCTGAAGTTCGATGTCTCCGTTGCGCTGAAACGCCAGCACGTGGATCCGGCCGATCTCGCAGGCTCGACCCAGGTCGGCGGTCACCACGACATCGCCGTTGTACTGGACGCTATGGTTGTATGCGTTCTGCCAGTTGCCGTCGGCGAGCCGGCTCGGGGGCGCGGTATCCTTGTGCTGCTCGTGGAACGGAATGCTGGTCTCGTAGGTGAAGGGGAGCAGCGCCTGGATGGGCGTCCACGCCGGAGGCTCTTTGAACAGGGCCTTCGCGAGTTCGGTTTCGGGTTCCTCGCCCGGCTCGAGCCACAGGCGGTACGTGCCGCAGACATCCTCGCCCAGATACGGCTGCGGCGCCGCGAGAAATACCCTCGCGCCTTGTTCCGCCGCCGCCACGGCCGCTGTGACCGCCCCCGTCGAGCCGCCTACTACGACCACATCGACGTCGTAGGCCACGGGAATCTGCCGCGCGGATTGCAGCACCGATTTCTCCTGCGCCCCGCTGACCGTTGCCAGAACAATGAGACCCATAAACGCGCTGCGCACAATGAACCGATTCGGCATGAGTACGTCTCCTGAAAAAAGCCGCTGTCTGTCGCGATTATAGGGGGATTCCTGCGGGAACGTAAAGGCGGCGCCTCTGATGCTTGGATTCCCATCCGGCCCGGGGGCCGCCGTTTCCGGTGCGCCCCTTACCCTGGTTCTCAGGCAGTCTCACGGAGTTTGTAGTAGCGGTCGCGCGTCACCATGAGGGTGAAGGCGAATCCTGCCTTGCGGCCGGGCGGTTGCGGAACGGTTTCGAGCGTTTTGTAGCCATTCTTCTCGAACGCGCGGCGGCTTCGGGGATTGTAGTCGCCGATGCCGCAGCCGAAAATGGCATCCGCTCCGGAGGTTTCAAACCCGAAGCGCGTGAGCAGGGCGATCACGCGCGTGCCCCAGCCGCGTCCCCACAGCGCCTTCCTGCCAATGGCGAGATCGATGCGCCGCAGGTCCTGGCCGGGAAAGCGTTCGAGGAGATCCGGCAGGTCCATCTCCCGCAGCCAGCAATCGCCGATGGGCTCGCCGTTCAGCTCGATAATGAAGATAAACGCGGTGCGGGAAACGGCGCGGTACAGCTCCTGCACGGTTTCGAGCGGCCGGCCCGTGACGTCGTCCCCTTCCCAAAAGAAGAGCACCTCCGGGTCGTTGTTCCACGGCAGGACGGTTTCCCAATCCAGCTCGGTCATTGGACGCAGGACCAGCGGGCCTTCCGAGAGCCGCACGCGATGGGCGCGGATTGCTTGCATAATGGTGTATTCCTGGACGCGGGGTCGCCGTTGAACCCTCAAGCACCCCATTGTACACTGGACGAAACCGCGTCTGGAACGCGCACGGGTGCGTTAGGGGGCTTTTTCCGCGTTCCTGTCACAGGAGTCTCCGGAATGACCGTTCAATTCGTCCGCGGTGCTCTCCGGGCCGGCCTTTTTGTGGCCGTGGCCGCCTTCGCGCTCTGGGGAAGGCCGTCCGCCGGCGCCGGGACTCCGGGGATTCCGCGCCAGCCGGTGCCGATCAACTGCGCCGAAGCCATCATCGAGCCGTTCTGGTCGGAGGGGGTGAGCGGGTTTTCGAAATGGGCCGTCGACGATGGGGCGGCGCATGGCCTCTACATTCACCAGCACTGGTTCACCGTGGATTTTGAATGGGCGCGCAGGCCGGAGCAGGGTCCCGCGCTGCGCATGTGGCGCGAATTCGACGTGGACTGCAGCCGTTACAACCGCCTGATCCTGCGCATGGCGGGACCGCGGGATGCCGTGATGCACATCGAGGTGGATACCGATACGGGCGTGCGGACCGTCTCCTCGGAACCGTTTGCCGGCGAGGAAACCGAGATCTTCCTGGACCTGGACGGCGCCCGGGTCATCCGGCGGATCACGCTCGCGCTCGAAGCGCATCAGGAAGGGTCCGCCGTGGGCTGGCTGCGGTGGATTGGCCTGCAACACACCGGGCGTCTCGAAGACTATTTCGCGCAGTGGGACCTGACGGGGGTGAGTTGGGAAAACCAGCTCCAGGCCCCCGGTTACGAACCGTCGTTCGAGCCGCTCTACGGCATCTTCGTGACGCACGGCGAGCTGGCCGCAAAACGCGCCGAACATGAACAGGCGATGACCCGGCAGGGGGCATCGCGTTATTCTGAGTTGGCCGAGGCCGCCAAATCGTACGATTTCGAGCGCGGCATCGAAGAGTTCGCGCGCAGCGCGGGCAGCGCCAATGGCGAAGGGCGCTCGCGCGACGTGGAGCGGTACCCCATGCCGGGCAGCCCGGCCATCGCGGAAGCGGCCCTGGTCGCGCGCGACGCGGACGCGCTGCGGGCGGCCGCACGATACGCCCTGTGTCTTGCCGCGTGCGAGTACTGGGATGACGGTTTCATGGCCTATTATACCGGCAGTGACTGGGACAACCGGGCGTTCCGGCGGTCTTACATTACCGAGGACGTGGCCTACCTGCTGGATGCCGCGGGCGAGATGTTCACGGAGAACGGCCGCCTGTACCTGATGCGGCGTCTGGCCGAAGAGGGCGTCGGGCGCATCAATTTCGTGCTCTGGCGCCATGAGTATGTGTTTCGCTGCAACCAGCTTGGCTTCTTCAATACGGGGCGGATGGCCGCGTATCTGGTCATGGAACGTCAATGGCCGCGGGTCATGCCCTACACGGATCTGGCCTACAACGATATCGTGGACAACCTCAACCTCGTCATCCCGCCCGATGGCGGATATCTTGAAACGCCCTCGTATTTCGGCTCGACGGCCAACCGCAACCTCCGGACGATCGACTGGTACGCGCGCGCCCGGGGAAAGGACGCCCGCGCCCTGATTCCCGAACCCCTGGCCCGCACCGGCAACTATGCCGCGGTCATCATGTCCACCACGGAACGGGACATCATCCCCTACGGCGACTCGAACCTGAACATGGACACGGACACGCTCGAGGGCATGCATGCCATCCTGCCCGGCAGTCATTGGACCACCCTTTACAACAAGCATCGCGTGCGGAAGGGGCTGCCGTCTCTCGAGACGCCCGGACCGCCTCTGCCCGCGTTCATCTCGCTGCCGGACACCGGGCTCATGGCCTCGGTACGGGAACTGGGCGGCCGCCCCGTGAAGCTGTTCGTCATGGGTTTTCGCGTCGGGTGCGAGCACACGCACGAAGACATCGGCAGTTTCGTCCTCGAATTCGGCGGCCAGTCCTTCGCGACGGATCTCGGCATTTGCACCTACAGCGACCCGATCCACCACGTGTACAAACAGGCCCAGCGTCACAACATGCTCGCGCCATACGGCACACCGGACCGGCCCCATCCCCAGCGGCCGTTGCCGGTGGACGTGAAGCCCGCCGGGGAAGGCGACGAGACGCGTTTCCGGGGCCGCATCGACGCCACCCCCGGATGGGACGGGTTCTACAGGAAATGGGTGCGCGAATGGGATTCTCCCACACCGGATACGCTGATCATTCGCGACGAATACGAATTGGAGCGGGGGGACGGTGTTGAATTCTATTGGCAGACGCAGCTTCCCTGCCGCCAGGAGGGCCGGGCCGTTACGATCACCGGCGAGACGGGCGCCGCGACCCTGACCGTTCCCGACGGCGCGTCTGTCCGGCTCGAGACCCTTCCCCTCTACGGCGGCGACGCCCATCAGCGCATCGCCATCCGCAACGAGGGCACATCGGGCAGTCTCGAGGTTCGGGTGACGCTGGCGCCCGGGGTTTCCGGCGGGAACGAAAAGGAGTAGACTGAAGCCCGTGCCTCGGGTTGGCGTTGGGGGTGATTCGGCACGCCGCGGGTGCGGCGAAGGGGTGACTCGCAATGGCTTCGATGGATTCCAGCAGCTCCAGGTCACGGTTTGCTCCGGGGGGCGTGTCCATGTGGGGGTTTTCGCTCCTGCGCATCGCCATCGGGTGGCATTTTCTGTATGAGGGGATCATCAAGCTGGCGGACCCCGGGTGGACGTCCGCGTGGTACCTGAAATCGTCGCAGTGGCTCTTCTCCGGGATGTTTACCTGGGTGGCGGAGACGTCGGCCGCGCTGCAGGTGGTGGATTTCCTGAACATGTGGGGGCTGGTGTTGATTGGCCTGGGGCTGATCTTCGGATGTTTCACCCGCGTCGCATTGCTCGCCGGGATTGTTCTGCTGGCACTCTATTA